>JAQGJX010000034.1 GCA_028290405.1 Hyphomicrobiales bacterium | reverse complement strand
GCGGTCGCCGACAACGAGGCAGGCCAGAGCGCCGCGCGCTCCTTCGCCATGTCGTGGAAGGCCCGGACGTCGAGCGCAAACCGCGACGGATCTCCGCCTACCTCGTTCAGGGCGATGAAGCGGCCGTTGCGGTAGAACAGCGTGTCCTCAAGGCTCTTGGCCATCACCGGCCCGGTCAATTGCTGGAACCGCCGGCGTATGCGCGCCAGAAGCCGCTGCGTCGCAGGGCTGCGCTCAGCGTCAAGGGGCGCGAGGAGGAGGCTGCCGACAAGGTCGTGGGGCGCTGCGTCCTCCAAGGTCGTGCTCGTCGTGGCCTGCGCCACAGCGTCTTCGACGAGGTTGCGATCTTCTGGCCCCGGCTCGCCGTCCCCAAGGTAAGTCCGGTACACGGGCAGTGCCGCGACGATCTCCGCGAGCGCGCGACGGATCGCCGCCGCGGTGATGTCGCTCGTCAAGGTATTTGCGTCGGCGGCGCGCTTCACGTCGGCCACAAGGCTTTCAAGCTCGCTGCCAAAGCTCTCGTTCAGGAGTTCAAGCTGCGTGCGCCTGAGGGCGTCCTCGTCATGCGCGGGTGCGCCCGTGGTCTCTTCATATGCGGCGTCGAACGCCGGTTCGTTTGGTGCGCAGACGAACACGCGGTCAAGTTCAGTGAGAACGTCGTAGCCGGTCGTGCCCGCCACCGGCCAGTTTCGGAGCGCTTCGCCCGGTTCCAGGATCTTTTCGACGGCGATGTAGAAACCCGGGCCCGTGCGCGCCTGCAGACGCCCCAGATACCCTGCGGGATCCGCCAACCCGTCCACGTGGTCGATGCGCAGTCCGTGCACGGCGCCTTGCGCGACAAGGCGGAAGATGAGCGCGTGGGTGGCCTCGAAGACGTCGTCTTCCTCAACGCGGATTCCCGCCAGAGCGTTGATGTCGAAAAAGCGCCGGTAGTTCACTTCCGCGCTCGCCACGCGCCAGTACGCGAGGCGATAAGCCTGCCGGTCGAGCAGGCGTTGCAGAGCGCCGAAGCTGTCGTGCACGCCGACATGGCCGTTGGCGTACGCGACCGCTTTCGTAATCGCCTCGCCGATGCGGGAGGAGCGATGCGCGGCGCGCGCAAGCGCCTCCTTCAAGCGCTCGCAACGCTCCACGCGGCCCTCGCGCGTCGACGGGCGCGGGGCGTCCACGAAGTCGCGCAATTCTTCGCTGATCGCCAGAAGCGGCCGCATCTGCGCGCCGGCGCCCCCGGCCACCTGCGCCCATTCGAGGAGATAACGGTAATCGAGCGGGTTGATGGGGAAGCGATGCTCCCAATGCCACACGCTGAAACTGCCTTCTTGTGCGTCAAAGCGCAGGTTCAGCTCGCCTTCGCGAAGCGCCTGCCCGTAAGGCTTGCCAAGAAACGGCAAGACGAGCTTGCCGTTGGCGCCGGGTCGCTCCCAATCGATGTCGAACACATGCGCATGCGGCGACGCCTCGCCCCATTCAAGGGTCGAGAGCCACCAGCGATTGTCCGCGCCCCCCACGCCCATGTGGTTTGGCACGATGTCGAGCAGGAGCTTGAGCCCGTTGTCGCGCAGCGCTTCCGTGAAACGGCGGAACCCGCTCTCGCCGCCGAGCTCGTCGTTGATGCGCGCGTGATCGACGATGTCGTATCCATGCGTCGAGCCCGGGCGCGCCGCCTGTATGGGGGAGGCGTAAACGTGGCTCACGCCAAGGCGGGAGAGGTACGGCGCGAGTCCTGCTGCGTCGTTCAGGGTGAACGTCTTGCTGAGTTGTAGCCGGTAGGTCGCGCGCGGCGGCGGCGACGCAAGGCCGCCCGTCGGGCCTCTCAAGGCCCGCCCTTCCTCCGCCATGGCAACCGCGCTGCGCGCCAGCAGTCCATCAGGCGCGCACAGCGTCGCCACGTCCATCGGCAGGCGCCGACGCCAATTGGGATGGCCCAGCGATGGGCCGGGCACGTTGGCCTGGTGCACGTCGCCTGCAAGGTCCTCGGCCTGCAGGGCAAGCAACATGCTCGTCGACCGGGCGAGATAACGGAACACCGGCAGGTATGGCGCCTGATGATCGTCAGAAGCCGGGAGTTCGTTTCGCTCCAGCGCGTCGCGCAGCTTCGACTTGTCGATCGCGCGCGCGCGCCGGTCCTCTTCGCTGGCGCCTGCGTCGGCGAGCCCGAAACATGATCGAAGATCGATGTCGAGCCCGCGCCACCAGCCCGCCAGAGTGGGCAGATCGTGCGTGGACACGGCCGCGAGCGCGTCGCGAGGATAGCGCTCCGGCGCCACGAAGGCGCCGTCCTGCGCGCGCTCGAAGAACAGGAGCCTGTAGCTCAGGATCCCGCTGCGCATCAGCGCATCCGAAAAGCCCTCGGGCGCCGTTCCCAGGTCCTCGCCGATGACGAGGCATTGCGCGCGGTGGCTTTCGACGCGAAGGCACGCCAGCATGGCTTCGAACGGAAAGGACACGTAAGCGCCATCGGACGCTTGCCCGCCTTCGGGAATGACGAAGAGCCGCGCAAGCTGGAACGCATGATCGATGCGAAGCGCGCCTGCGTGGCGCATGTTGGCGGCGATCAGGTGGCGGAAGCGCAGCAGACCTGTGGCTTCCAGCCGCAGCGGGTGGAGCGGCGGCAAGCCCCAGTTCTGGCCCTCCGGCCCCAGCGGGTCGGGCGGCGCGCCGATGGAGAGGGACGTCGCGTAAGGCGCGGGATCGCTCCAGATCTCCGAACCCGCGCGGTCGGCGCCGACGGCCAAGTCACGGTAGAGGCCGACCTCCATGCCGGCGCCACGTGCGGCATGGGCGGCGTCCGCCAATTGCAGGTCGGCGTTCCATTGCAGCCACATGTGGAAGGCGACCCGCTCCTCGAGCGCGCCGCGCGCCTCTTGTAGGGCCGTCGCTTCGGCGTCGCGATAAGCCGCCGGCCAGGCGCCGACCCACGACAAGCCTTGCGCGGCGAAGCGCTCCGAGAGCGCCTCAAACAGCGCGTGCCGCTCAAGCGCTTGGCCGCCGCTCGCGCGAAACGCCGCAAAGGCCGGATCCGCCGGCCCCTGACGAACATGCTCCCATGCAGCCTGCAGCAGCTCGCGCTGCACGTCCCACGCACCGGGATAGTCGATAAGCCCCGGGCTACGCGCGCTCGCCACGCGTTGAGCAAAGGGCGCCGACGAAAGCAGCTGCGGCGCAGCGCTGTTCGCGAACCCCGCGGCCTTGCGGGGGTCGATGAACATCGGCTCCAGCAGCAAGCGGTTGGAGGGCGAATACGGCGAGTGCTTCTCGCGGTCCTGCGCGAAGAGCGCATGCAACGGGCTGAGGCCGACAAAAGAGGCGCCGAGCGCGCCGGCGGATTGCGCCAGCGCGCTTGCTTGCGCGAAGCCGCCGACGCCGAAGTCGTCGCTTGATGAGAGGCCGTAGACTTGCGTCGCGACGCCCCAGCCTCTCGCGCCCGCCGCGAAGGCCGGCGGAACCCAGCAGCGCTCCGGCGCGGCGATCAGGGTTGCGTTGGTCCCGCAGGCCTCGAGCCGATAATAGCCCGCCTGTTGCGGCGGCAGGTGGAAAGAGGCTGAGCCGTTGGCGTGGAGCACGTTCGCGCGGCCTTCAAGGCTGGCGCCGTCTTCGCCCACAAGGCGCCACTGGACGTGTGCTGCGGTGACGCCGCCTCCAAGCGGCACGGCGATCATGCGCTGCGCAACCGCGATCATGACGGGCGCAAGCGCAGCCGAACGCCGCTCCTGCAGGGCTGCAAGGCTGTCGCGCGCGGCGCCGTCAGTCTGCGCCGGCAGGTCGAGACCCTGCAGGATGGCGCGCAGCGCGTCCTCGCTCGCGCGAACGGCCTCGCCGTCATGCCGCACGTACGAGCGGGCAAGGCCGGCCTCGCGCGCCAGCTCATGGAGGAGCGATGCGTCAGGCATCCGCCCGCTCCCGAAGGACGATTCCGGCCCAGGGCGGCAACGTTACGCCGGCGCCGTCCGGGCTTGGCGAGCCTGTGCAGAAGATCGTTTGCGCGTCAGGCGCAATCGCACACCATGCGCTCTGCGAGCCGACGTTGAACGCTGCGCGCAGGCGTCCTGCGGCGAAGCGCCATTCGATATCGATCACGGGTTCGCCCGCGCTCGCGATGCTTGCGCCCAGAAACGCAGACGCCAGAAGGGGCGCCACATGGTCCTGGCGGAGCGCCAGCAACGTGCGCGTTTGCGCGAGGGCGTCCGCGTGCCGCGCCTTCATGGCCTCAGCGCGATCCAGCCGGCTGGCCTCGAACGTCGCGACGTCCGTCGGGTCCGGCAAGGCTTCGAGGGCTTGTGGCGAAAAAGCCGCGAAGTGCGCAAATTCCCGCCGACGTCCATGCCGCACCGCGCTCGAAAGCTCCTCGTCCTCAAAGCCGACAAAATAGTGGAAAGGCCCGCGGGCCGCCCATTCCTCGCCCATGAACAGCATGGGCGTGTGCGGACACAGCAGGAGGATCGACCGCGCCAGCGCGACCCGCTCGGGCGGCGCGAGCGTGTCGATTCTCTCGCCGAAGGCGCGATTGCCGATCTGGTCGTGGTTTTGCAGAAAGTCCACGAACGCGCCCGGATGCACGTGCGACGAGGGTTCGCCGCGCGGCTCGCCCTTGCGCATCCGCGAGGCGTCGCCCTGATACGCGAACCCCTGCGCGAGAGCGCGCGCCAGCAGGGCCGCCGGGTTCTGCGCGTAGTCGGAATAATACCCGTCCGTCTCGCCTGTCAGCAGCACGTGCCAGCAATGGTGGAGGTCGTCGTTCCATTGGGCGGTGTAGCGCTCGGGGGCGCCGTACCCGCGGGGTAGCCACCGGGCCTGGTTGTGATCGTTCTCCAGGATGAGATGCACGGGGCGCCCGAGCGGCAGCGCGCGCACGCTGGCGGCGATCTCGTCAAGAATATGCGGCTCGCTGTCGTCCATGATCGCATGCACGGCGTCGAGGCGAAGTCCGTCGAGATTGTACTCGGCGATCCAGTAGCGCGCGTTGTCGACGAAGAACGCCCGCACCGCAGCGCGCGCCTCGCCGTCGAAGTTGAGCCCTGCCCCCCATGGGGTTTGGTGCCGCTGCGTGAAGAAGCCGGGCGCGTAGTCGTGCAGGTAATTGCCCGCCGGGCCGAAGTGATTGTAGACGACGTCAAGCAGCACCATCAGGCCAAGCGCATGCGCGTCGTCGACAAGCGCCTTCAGGTCCTCAGGGGTCCCATAGGCGGCGTTGGGCGCGAACGGCAGGACGCCGTCATAGCCCCAATTGCGGTCGCCCGGGCAAGCGGCGACGGGCATCAATTGAAGGGCGGTGATCCCCAGGTCCGCCAGGCGCGGCAAGTCCAGGCGCAGAGCCTCGAACGTGCCCTGCGGGGTCGCGGCGCCCACGTGCGCCTCATACACGACGGCTTGCGACCATGGCCGTCCACGCCAGGCGGCGTCGCGCCATTCATAGGCGCGCGGATCGACGATGATTGAACCGCCATGGAAGTCCCGCGTCTGCCAGCGGGACGCGGGGTCCGGAACAAGGCGCCCGTCCGGCATGCGGTAGAGATAGGTCTGGCCTGCGCGCGCGTCGCTCACGATCGCTTCGCGCCATCCCTCGCCGGCGTCCTGCATGGGGATCGGCGGGCGCCCTTCGAGCACAAGTTCGACGTGAGATACGCTTGGGGCCCAGAGCCGGAAGCGCACGCCCTCGTTCGTTGCCTGCGCGCCGAACGGCATGTCCCACGCACGCTGCGTCATGGCGCGTCCTCCCGCGGGCGGGCGTCGGCGGGCTTGGAGTCGTGATGCTGAAACACCACGAAGGAGCGCGCTTCCAGCGCAAAGTCGCCGCCGGGTTTGAGCACGAACGGAGAGTCGCGCACGATTCCGCCGGGGATGCGCGTGTCGAACACCTGCACGAATTCGTCCGCAGGAAAGTCGGGCGCGAGCTGGAACGACATGTCTTCGGGGTCCGCGTTCATCAGGATGAGGAAGCGGCGCCCGTCGCGCACGTCGTTGCCGATCTGCATGCCCAGGGAGCGGCGCAGGTCCTGCGACCAGTCCTCCTCGGTCATCTCGCGGCCCTCCGGCGCGAGCCAGTACACGTCCTTCAGGCCCGTGTCGGGCAATTGGCCGCCGCTCAGGAAAGCGGTGCGCCGGAAGGCTCCGTAGCCCGCGCGCAATTGCACCAGCGCGCGCACGAACTCGAGCAGATGCGGATCTTCCGCTTCTCCGACGTCCCAGTTCATCCAGCTGATTTCGTTGTCCTGCGCGTAGGCGTTGTTGTTGCCCTGCTGGGTGCGCGAGAGTTCGTCGCCCATCAGCAGCATGGGCGTGCCGATGGACAGCATGAGGGTCGCGAGCAGGTTGCGCTTCTGGCGCATGCGCAGAGCGTTCACGGCCTTGTCGTCCGTGGCGCCCTCGACGCCGCAATTCCAGGACAGGTTGTGCGTGTGCCCGTCCCGGTTTTCTTCGCCGTTGGCTTCGTTATGGCGGTCGTTGTAGCTCACCAGATCCTGCAGCGTGTAGCCGTCGTGGGAGGTGACGAACTGCACGGACGCCCACGGATGCCGCTTGCTCGCCTGGTAGATTTCACGCGAGCCGGTAAGGGCGCTCGCGAGAGCCGGAACCTGCTTGGGGTCCCCGCGCCAGAAGCCCCGCACGGTGTCCCGCCAGCGATCGTTCCACTCGCTCCAGCCCGCCGGGAAGCCGCCGACGCGGTAGCCGCCGCCCCCGACGTCCCACGGCTCGGCGATGAGCTTGACCTGCGAGAGAACGGGATCCTGCGCGACTGCCTGCAGGAAGCCGCTGCGCTGATTGAACTCGAACGGATCGCGCGCGAGGCTTGAGGCGAGGTCGAAGCGGAAGCCGTCCACGTGATAGTCGTCGACCCAGTGGCGCAGGCTGTCGAGCACCATCTGGAGCACGCGCGGATGGGACAGGTCCAGCGTGTTGCCCGTGCCGGTCGAATCCCAGTTCAGGCGCGGCGCGTCCGATGGCACCTTGTAATAGACCGCGTTGTCGACGCCCCGGAACGACAGCGTGGGGCCAAGCTGGTTGCCTTCCGCGGTGTGGTTGTAGACCACGTCGAGAATGACTTCGATGTTGGCGGCGTGCAGGTTCCGGATGGCGGCGCGAAGGCCGTGCAGGCCGCCTTCGCCGAAATAGCGCGCCTCGGGCGCAAAGTAGTTGAGCGTCGAATAGCCCCAGTAATTGCGCAGGCCACGCTGCTGCAGGAACCTGTCGTCCACGAAGGCGTGGATGGGCAGCAGCTCCACCGCCGTCACGCCGAGCTTGACGAGATGATCCACGATCGCCGGATGGCCCAGCGCCGTGTAGGTGCCTCGAATCGAGCCCGGCAGGTCCCGGCGCATCTGCGTCAGCCCCTTCACGTGAGCCTCGTAGATGACCGTGTCGCTCCACGCGCGGCGCGGCGGGCGGTCGTCGCCCCAGCTTGCGGCGGGGTCGACCACCACGCACTTGGGAATCATCTGCGCGCTGTCGCGCCGGTCCATCGTGAGGTCGCCGCGATGGGCCCCGAGGCGATAGCCGAACAGGGCGTCGTGCCAGCGGACCCGGCCGAAGAGCTGGCGCGCGTACGGATCGATCAGAAGCTTGTTGGGGTTGAACCTGTGGCCATGGTCAGGCTCGTAGGGGCCGTGCACCCGGTAGCCGTAGAGCTGGCCGGGAAACACCCCCGTCACATAGGCGTGCCAGACCTCGCCGGTGCGCACCGGCAGGCGGATGCGGCGCGTCTCCTTGCGCCCCGTGGGGTCGAACAGGCACAGGTCGACGGCGGTGGCATGGGAGGAGAACAGCGCGAAGTTCACGCCACGGCCGTCCCAGACCGCTCCGAGAGGGGCGGGGAGGCCATCGTGTATGCGCTGCATCATCGGCTCCGGTCGTGGCGAGGGCCAGCCCTGCCGCGCCCCGTCGCCCACAACGCCGCGTGACCCCGATTGGTTGCCTCGGGAGCAGGCTGGGGCGGCGCAGCGGCCCCGCGTCTTGTCCGAGCCGCGAAGCGTGGCTAATGTCGGCGGCTTGTCACAGGGGGTAAACGCAGCACATGGCCCAATCGCCCGATCGTCCCAAACGCGCCGTCATCACAGATCAGGAAGCCCTTCTGTTCCACTCGCGCGGCAAGCCCGGGAAGATCGAGATCGTCGCCACCAAGCCGATGGCGACGCAGCGCGACCTGTCGCTGGCCTATTCGCCCGGCGTCGCCATCCCGGTGCTGGCCATCGCCGCCGATCCCTCGACGGCGTTCGACTACACCGCCAAGGGCAACCTCGTGGCGGTCATCACCAACGGCACGGCGATCCTCGGGCTGGGCAACCTCGGCGCGCTGGCGTCAAAGCCCGTCATGGAAGGCAAGGCGGTCCTGTTCAAGCGCTTCGCGGACATCGACTCCATCGATCTTGAAGTCGACACCGAAGACCCGGACGCTTTCATCAACGCCGTGCGGTATCTCGGGCCGTCGTTCGGCGGCATCAACCTTGAGGACATCAAGGCGCCGGAGTGCTTCATCATCGAGGAGCGCCTGCGCGAGCTGATGGACATTCCGGTCTTCCACGACGACCAGCATGGCACCGCCATCATCGCCGCGGCCGGCATCCTCAACGCCCTGAAGCTCACGGGGCGCGACATCAAGACCACGCGCCTCGTGTGCAACGGCGCGGGGGCGGCGGGGATCGCGTGCCTCGACCTTATCAAGGCGCTGGGCTTCGCGCATGACAACGTGCTGCTCTGCGACACCAAGGGCGTCGTCTACAAGGGCCGCTCGGAAGGCATGAACCAGTGGAAGTCGGCTCACGCGGCCGAGACCACCCGGCGCACCCTTGCGGACGCCATGGAGGGCGCCGACATCTTCTTCGGCCTTTCCGTCAAGGGCGCGCTCACGCCCGAGATGGTCGCCAGCATGGGCAAGGACCCCATCATCTTCGCGATGGCCAATCCCGATCCGGAGATCACCCCGGAAGAAGCCCACGCGGTGCGCGACGACGTCATCATGGCCACGGGCCGGTCCGACTATCCCAACCAGGTCAACAACGTCCTGGGCTTCCCGTACATCTTCCGCGGCGCCCTCGACGTGCGCGCCACCACCATCAACATGGAGATGAAGGTGGCGGCGGTGCACGCGCTGGCGGCGCTTGCGCAGGAGAACGTGCCCGATGAAGTGGCGGCCGCCTATGAGGGCGCGCGTCCGCGCTTCGGGCGCGAGTACATCATACCGGCTCCGTTCGATCCGCGGCTCATCAGCGTCGTGCCTGTCGCTGTGGCCAAAGCCGCCATGGAGACGGGCGTCGCCCGCAAGCCCATCGTGGACATGAGCGCCTACGAGGCGTCCCTCTCGGCGCGCCGCGATCCGGTCGCGGGCGCGTTGCAGCGGGTCATGCAGCGCGTCCGGCGCTATCCCAAGCGCGTGGTGTTCGCCGAGGGCGAGGAGGAGCAGGTCATCCGCGCCGCAGTGTCGTTCGTGGACCAGGGGCTGGGGACGGCGATCCTGGTCGGGCGCGAGGAGCGCATCGCCCAGGCGGCGTCCTTCGCGGGTCTCGATCTTGTCGACAAAGGCATCGAGATCCAGAACGCGCGCATCTCGCACCGCAACACGGTCTACGCGCAGTTTCTCTACGAGCGCCTGCAGCGGCAGGGTTATCTCGTGCGCGATTGCGTGCGCCTCATCAATCAGGACCGCAACCATTTCGCCGCCGCCATGGTGGCCATGGGCGATGCGGACGCCATGGTGACGGGCGTCACGCGCAACTTCTCCATCGCCCTGGAGGAAGTGCGCCGCGTGATCGACCCCAAGCCCGGCCATCGCCTTATGGGCGCTTCGCTGGTGGTGGCGCGCGGGCGCACCGTGCTGGTGGCCGACACGGCGATCACCGAAATGCCCAACGCTGAAGAAATCGCCCAGATCGCCATCGAGGCCGCAGGCGTCGCGCGCCGTCTGGGGTCCGAGCCCCGGGTCGCCCTGCTGGCGTTCGCGACCTTCGGCCACCCCACGGGCGAGCGCTCCGCGCGCGTGCAGGAGGCGGTGCGCATCCTCGATTCCATGCGGGTGGATTTCGAATACGACGGCGAAATGGCCGCCGACGTGGCGCTCAACAAGGAGCTGATGGCCGCCTATCCGTTCTGCCGCCTCAGCGACACAGCCAACGTGCTCGTCATGCCGGCGTTCCACTCCGCGTCCATCTCGACGAAGATGCTGCAGGAGCTGGGCGGGGCCACGGTCATCGGCCCGCTGATCGTCGGCCTCGACCGCGCCGTGCAGATCGTCCCGCTGGGCGCCAAGGGTTCCGACATCGTCAACATGGCGGCGCTGGCCGCCTTCAACGTGGGCGGATAACCGCCCCCCATGAGCCTTGCGCGCTTCCCCTTGTGGGGAAGCGCTCGCGCCCGCAGAGCCTGCTCAGATCGCCACTTGCGCGCCCAGCTCCACCACGCGATCGGAGGGGATCGCGAAGAAGTCGGTGGCGGCGGTCGATTGGCGCGAGAGCAGGATATAGAGCTCGTCCTGCCAGTTCGGCATGCCCGATTGCGGGGAAGCCTTGAGGGTGCGGCGGCCGAGGAAGAACGAGGTCGTCATGATGTCGAACTTCAGGCCGGCCTTGCGCAGTTTCGCAAGCGCGGCGGGCACCCGCGGGCTCTCCATGAAGCCGTAGTGCAGGGTGATGCGCGTGAAGTCGTCCGACAGCTTCTCCGTCTCGAAGCGGGAGGACGCGGGCACGCGCGGCATGTCCTCCGTGCGCACGGACACGATGAAGACGCGTTCGTGCAGCACCTTGTTGTGCTTGAGGTTGTGCATCAGCGCGGCGGGCGTCACCTCCGGGTCGCTGGTGAGGAAGATCGCCGTGCCGGGCACCCGGGTCGGCTTGGACTTCTCCAGCATGCGGATGAGATCGCGCGTGGGGATGGAATCGCGGTGCGTCTTCTGCTCCAGCATGTAGGTGCCGCGATGCCACGTCCACATGATGACGATCATGGCGGCGCCGATCAGCACCGGCACATAGCCGCCTTCCAGCAGCTTCAGCAGGTTTGACGAGAAGAACGCCATCTCGATGACGAGGAACATCGACACGAATAGCGCAGCCCCCCATGCGGGCCAGCGCCACATGCGCCAGGCGATGAAGAACAGCAGGCAGGAATCCACCACCATGGAGGCCGTGACGGCGATTCCGTACGCGGACGCGAGGTTGCTCGAGGACCGGAACAGCACCACCAGCAGCAGCACGCCGATGAGCAGCAGCCGGTTCACCCGGGGAATGTAGATCTGGCCTTCCTGCGTGTCCGACGTGTGCTGGATTTCAAGCCGCGGCAGCAGGCCGAGCTGGATCGCCTGCCGGGCCAGCGAAAAGGCGCCGGTGATCACCGCCTGGCTGGCGATGACGGTGGCGACCGTCGCCAGCAGCACGATGGGCAGCAGGGCCCAGTCGGGCGCCATCAGGTAGAACGGATTGGCCAGCGCTTCGGGATTGGCGAGGATGAGCCCGCCCTGGCCCAGATAGTTCAGCACCAGCGCGGGAAACACCAGCACCAGCCACGCGTACTGGATGGGCCGGCGGCCGAAATGCCCCATGTCGGCGTAAAGCGCCTCCGCGCCCGTGACGGCGAGGAACACGCTGCCCATCACCACGAAGCTGATGATGCCGTGCGAGAACAGGAAGACGCCTGCATAATAGGGGTTGAACGCGTACAGAATGCGCGGCGCGTCGCCGATGTGCAGCAGGCCGAGCCCGGCGATCACCGTGAACCAGATGGCCATGATGGGGCTGAACCACACCGCGACCCGCGTGGTGCCGCTGCGCTGAACGGCGAACAGCGTCACAAGGATGCCGCACGTGATGGCGATCACGTAGGGCTCGAACAGCGGCGTCACGAGCTTCAGGCCTTCCACGGCCGACAGGACCGAGATCGCCGGGGTGATGATGGCGTCGCCTGCAAACAGCGCGGCGCCCGCGATGCCGAGGAAGAAGATGAGGCCGCTGCGCCGTCCGAAAGCCTTCTGGGCCAGCGCCATCAGCGCCAGCGTGCCGCCTTCGCCCCGATTGTCGGCGCGCAGCACGAAGATGACGTATTTCAGCGTCACCACGACGAAGAGCGCCCAGATCAGCAGCGAGACGACGCCGATGACGTCGTTGTCCGTCACCTTGCCGCCGGCCGCCGCGTGCGTGAGCGACTCGCGCAGCGCGTACAGCGGGCTGGTGCCGATGTCGCCGAAGACGACGCCCACCGAGGCGAACGCCATGGCGAGGAAGTTGCCGCTCCCGTGAGACGACCCATGGGGCGCGCCGGCGCCATGCGGTGCCCCGTGCGGGTTCGAATGAGCGCCGGAGGCGCCGGACTCAGCTTGGGAATGTGGATCCGTCAGCATGGAAGGCCTTATCGAACCCCTGTGGATAGTCCTGGCCGCATGTGCGGGCTTCTTCCGGTAGCAAGTCCCTGGCCAACTTCAGACGACAAGTTCAGGCGCGACAGGCGGAAACTCGAACCCCGCTCCCGCCTCAAGGGTCAGGCGCGGGCAGGGCGGCACGGGCGTATAGCGCGTCTGCGCGGCGCCGACAACGCGTCCCGTGAAGCTGCGCCGCCTGACAAGTCCGGGGCGCGCCGCAAAGTTGCATGGGCCCTTGCGCGACGGCCTGAGGCCGCCGCTTGCGGTCTTCGTTGCGCGCTGCCATCACCCTGCGATGCAGTTCGACGCCCCGCTCCCTATCGACGAGGTCCTTCCGGAGCTTGCGCGCGCGCTCGCGGGCTCGGCGCGCGCCGTGCTGGTCGCCCCGCCGGGCGCAGGCAAGACCACCCGGGTTCCCCTGGCGCTCCTCGATCATCCTTTGGTCGCAGGCCGCATCGTCATGCTTGAGCCTCGCCGGCTGGCGGCGCGCGCCGCCGCCGAGCGCATGGCGTTCACGCTGGGCGAGCGGGTGGGGGAGACGGTGGGGCTGCGGGTCCGGCTCGATTCGCGGGTGTCCGCCCGCACCCGGATCGAAGTGGTGACCGAGGGCGTCTTCGCCCGCATGATCTTGGACGATCCTGCGCTGGAGGGCGTCAGCGCCGTCCTGTTCGACGAGTTCCACGAGCGCTCGCTGGACGCCGACCTCGGCCTTGCGCTGGCGCTGGACGCGCAGTCGGGCCTGCGCGAGGACCTGCGCATCCTGGTCATGTCGGCCACGCTCGACGGCGCCCGCGTCGCCTCGTTGCTCGACGGGGCGCCGGTCATTTCCAGCGAGGGCCGCGCCTTTCCGGTGGAGACGCGCTACCTGGGACGCGATCCCAACGTCGATCCGGTCGAGGCCGCGACCCGGGCGGTCCTGCGGGCGCTGGACGGCGACACAGGCTCCATCCTCGTGTTCCTGCCCGGGCAGGGCGAGATCGTGCGCACCGCCGAGCGCCTGCGCGAGCGCATCCGCGATCCGGCGGTCGACGTCGCGCCGCTGTTTGGGGCCATGGACCGGGCCGACCAGGACCGCGCCGTCTCGCCCGCCCCGAAGGGCCGCCGGAAGATCGTGCTCGCGACCTCCATCGCCGAGACCTCGCTCACCATCGAAGGCGTGCGGGTGGTGATCGATTCGGGCCTGGCCCGCACGCCGCGGTTCGAGCCCGACATCGGCGTGACGCGGCTCGAGACGGTGCGCGTCTCGCGCGCTGCGGCCGACCAGCGCCGGGGGCGCGCGGGCCGCGTGGAGCCCGGCGTCTGCTACCGCCTGTGGGAGGAGGCGGCGAACGGCGCCCTGCAGGCCTATGCGCCGCCCGAAATCCTGTCCGCCGATCTCTCCTCCCTGCTGCTCGACCTCGCCGAATGGGGCGTGCGCGATCCGCTGCAATTGCGCTGGCTCGATCCCCCGCCGGCGCCCGCCCTCGCGGAGGCGCGCGCGCTGCTCATGCGCATCGACGCGCTGGACGCCGACGGCGCGGTCACCGCGACGGGACGCGCCATCCGGGCGCTCGCCCTGCCGCCGCGCCTCGCCCGCATGGTCGTATCCGCCGCCGCCGCCGGGGAAGCGCGGCTCGCCGCGGACCTCGCCGCCGTGCTGGTGGAGCGCGGGTTGGGCGGGTCGGAGGTCGACTTGGCCGAGCGGGTGCGCCGCTTCCGCG
>JAQGJX010000209.1 GCA_028290405.1 Hyphomicrobiales bacterium | reverse complement strand
TCGCTCGGCGGCCTATGCGGCACGCTACCTCGCCAAAAACGTCGTCGCTGCCGGCCTCGCCGATCGCGCCACTATCCAGCTCAGCTACGCCATCGGCGTCGCCAAGCCGCTGTCGATCTACGCCGATCTGCACGGGACCGGCAACGTCGACGAGGCGAAGCTCGAAGGCGTGCTGATGGACGCCATGAACCTGTCCCCGCGCGGGATTCGTGAGCATCTGCAGCTCAACAAGCCGATCTATGCGCGCACCTCCGCGTACGGCCACTTCGGTCGTGAGCCCGATGCGCAGGGCGGCTTCTCGTGGGAGAAGACGGACCTCGCCGATAAGCTCAAGACCTATTTCGCCTGAGCATCGTAATGACAATGATCCAGGGGGCGCGTTTCGCGCCCCTTTTTCCATGTCTGCAATGAACGACGATCGCGCCTCGCTCCTGTTTGGCCGACGTAAGGGGAAGCCCTTGCGCGCGGGGCAGGCCCGCCAAATGGAGGAACTGCTCCCCCGGGTCGCCGTGGACTTGGCGAAGCTTTCTGCGGTCTGTCAGCAATCTAAATTGTCCGGGCGCGACATCTGGCTCGAGATCGGCTTTGGCGGAGGTGAACATCTCGCCTCGGACGCGCAGGCGCATCCCGACGTCTCATTCATCGGCTGCGAGCCCTTCGTGAACGGCGTCGCCAAACTCCTGATGCAGATCGACGCTCAAGGCCTCCATAACATCCGTATCCACCACGGAGACGCGATGGACGTTCTTGTAGCCTTGCCGAACGCTGCGCTGGGCAAGGTCAATATCCTTTATCCGGACCCATGGCCGAAGCTCCGGCATCGCAAACGGCGCTTTGTTTCCGACCGGACGCTTGCGGAACTCGCACGGGTGATGAGGCCTGGCGCGCAACTGCGCTTCGCGACCGACATCGATGATTACGCCGGTTGGACGCTTGCGAGAATTCTGCGTTCGCCAGACTTTGAATGGCCCGCCAGCAGTTCGGCCGATTGGCTCACGCCCTGGGCAGGGTGGCCGGGGACCCGCTACGAAGCCAAGGCGTTCCGAGAAGGGCGAAGCCCAGCATATCTCACGTTCATCCGACGCTAAGTCGCATTCAGCCGGCGGTGTCGTTCACGAGCGCTTTTCCGTACCGATGCAGTTGCGCGCCATTCGCGTTCAGCCACGCCTCGGCGCGATCGACATCGGGCGAAAGGCTACGGGCGACCTTCCAGAACTTCGGCGAGTGGTTCATGTGCGCAAGGTGCGATACCTCATGGGCCGCTAGGTAATCCAGCACGAAAGCTGGCGCGAGGATCAGCCGCCACGAGAAGTTCAACGAACCGGTCGACGAACAGGAGCCCCAGCGAGAGGTGGTGTCTCGTATCGTGACGGAGCGGGCGGGCAGCGAGAGGCGACCGCAATAATGGCGGACGGCGGCCTCAAGATCTTTTTGCGCGAGGCGTTTCAAGTGGTCGGAGACTCGGCGCGCGATATGGGCCGCATCCCCGGAAACGCAGAGCAGGTCCTGAGGTCCTTCGGCGTCCTCGATCCAGACCGTTCCTCGAACGTCAGGGCGATGAGAAACCAGATGGTCCACCCCGCGAATGGGAATGATCGAGCCTGGCGCGAACGGGACCGCACGCGGCAGCCTCTTCAGCCGGGCGCCGATCCAGGCGGCGTGTCGTTGCGCAAACAGGTGTGCTTCCGACAAGCCTCCCCGCGCGGGCATGGTGAGCAGCACGTCCCCGCTCGCATTTCGGACGCGTAGCGTAAACCGGCGTGCAGTAGGTGCGCGACGCACCATCACGCGGTAGGTCTCGCCAGCGTGGCGGACCTCCAGATGATTCACGGCCTCGCTCGTGGAGGCCCTGCGCACGATTCGATCCCGCATGATGAGTCTGAGACTAAACGTCTGTCGTCCGGACCGCCATCCCGCCTCATGCATGCAGGGGCTGCGTCGCCGGTCAGGCCTTCTCGGCGTCTTGCATGAACGTTAGAAGCCGGGGCACGATGTCTCGTCGGAACCTCGATCCATTGAACACGCCATAATGCCCGACCCCCAGCTGGAGATGGTGCGATTTGCGGTGAGCGGGAATATTTGGGCAGAGATCGTGCGCGGCGAACGTCTGCCCTACGCCCGAGATGTCATCCTTCTCGCCCTCTACGGTCATCAGCGCCGTGCGGCTTATGGCGGACAGGTCGATCAACTTGCCGCGGTGCTGCATCTCACCTTTCGGCAGCGAGTGCCGGACGAAAACCTGTTCGACAGTTTGCAGATAATAGGCGGCGTCGAGATCCATGACCGCCATGTATTCGTCATAGAACTCACGATGCCGTTCAGCTGAGTCCCCATCGCCTTCCACGAGATGGTTGAACATCTCCAGGTGAGCGTTCACGTGCCGGTCGAGATTCATCGCCATGAACCCGGACAGCTGCAGGAAGCCCGGATACACTTCGCGCCCCACGCCCGGATACGGGAACGGAACCGAGACGACGCAATTACGTCGGAACCAGGCAGTACCGCGTTCCTGCGCCAGCGTGTTGACTGCGGTCGGGCTGCGCCTCGTGTCGATGGGACCTCCCATCAAGGTCATAGAATCCGGAGCGGAGGGATTGCCCTCTGCTTCCAGCAGCGCGACTGCTGCGATCAAGGGAACTGACGGCTGGCAAACGCCTAGCGTGTGCAGCGGAACGGGCGACCCCAGAGGCTTCAACTGGGCGCATATCTCCATCAGGTAGCTGATGTAGTCGTCGAGTTCGAACCGCCCCGCAGTCAGCGGCACCATGCGCGAATCCGCCCAATCGGTGATGTAAACGTCATGGGTGGGCAAGAACGCTTCCACGGTCCCGCGCAGCAAAGTCGCGTAGTGTCCGGACATAGGCGCTACAATCAGCAGCTTCGGTTGCGCTTTGGTCGTTATGCTCGGCCGGTTGAAACGGATGACCCTGCCAAAGGGTTTTTCCCAGACAACTTCCTCCACCACTTCGTGGACGGATCCCTCGATCTGGGTTTCGTTCAACCCGAAAATGGGCTTCCCGTAACGGCGCGTCACCCGCTCGAAGAGTTCAGCTGACGCTGCGACGTTCCTGCCCACGTGCGTATGGGTCCACGGGTTCATGGGATTCTTGAAAAACAGCCGAGTGGCGTCTGACGCCGCTCTGGCGGGAGCCAAGGCGAGATGGGCCATTTCGTACATCTGATATGAAAAACGGTTCATCTTTTCGCCAACTTCCAAGCTGCCCGCGTGCTGCAACGCACAAATAATGCAAGCCGCCACATTGCACAACGTTCCGGCAATGCGCCCCGTTTGCGCTTGCCGATGGCGTTTCAAGCAGCATCCGCCTATCTTGCCTGAATGTCTCTGGTCTCCGGCATAGACTTTGGCAGGAAGGCGCGTCGACTGCGTGTGGACACGCTCGTCCGCCTACGGTGGCTGGCGATCGCCGGCCAATCCGCCGCGCTGCTGGCGACGCATCTTGGACTTGGCTTTTCGCTCCCCATCGTTCTTTGCTTCGTCGCCATTGCGGCGTCCATCTGGCTCAACATCGGGCTGCGGCTCCGGTACGGCGTAAACCACCGCCTAGAGGACGGACCGGCGACGATCCTGCTGGCCTATGATCTTTTGCAGCTTACGGCGTTGCTTTTCCTCACGGGCGGTCTGCAGAATCCGTTTTCGATGCTTTTTCTGGCCCCGATCATGATCTCTGCGGTGTCCTTATCCGTGGAGCGGACTTTGGCCTTGGTCGGGCTCATGATAGCGGCCGCCACTCTGTTGGTGTTCTATCAGTACCCGCTCCCTTGGCTCCCGGGTCAGAGCCTGCAGCTTCCGCTGTTGTATGTCGCGGGCGTATGGGTCGCCCTCGTCCTCGGCGCGGTCTTCATCGCCGCCTATGCATTTCGCGTCGCCGAGGAGGCGCGAAGGCTTTCGGATGCGCTGACCGCAACCGAACTTGTTCTCGCGCGCGAGCAACACCTCACGCAGTTGGACGGCTTAGCGGCGGCGGCCGCGCACGAACTGGGCACTCCACTCGCTACGATCACGGTCGTCACCAAAGAGTTGCGGCGAATGGGTCCGCAGGAAGGCCCAATAAGCGAGGATATAGCTCTGCTGGAGCAGGAAGCTCAGCGGTGTCGGGCGATTTTGGGCAAGTTGACCTCCCTCGGCGAGGACGAGGGCGCTGGCCCCTGGCTTGGGATGAGCTTGCGTCAATTGCTTGAGGAGGTGGTCGAGCCCTCCCGAAACTTTGGCGTGTCGCTTGAAACGAAGCTTTGGGGCGAGGGCGCGGAGCCCATGTGCGTCAGGAACCCCGGTATCCTTTACGGACTTGGAAATCTCGTCGAGAACGCTGTCGATTTCGCCCGGGACAGGGTGAAGGTCGACGCTCAATGGACCATGAGCCGCGTCCGGATCTCCATAGAGGACGACGGTCCGGGCTTTTCGCCGGAAGTCCTCGCCAAGCTGGGCGAGCCGTATGTGACCACGCGCGGGTCCGACCGGCGGTCCAAGTTTGAGGAAGGGGGATTGGGACTTGGCCTCTTCATCGCCAAGACATTGCTGGAGCGGTCCGGCGCAGCCCTTTCCATGGCCAACGCCGAGGCTCCAGCGACGGGAGCGCGCATCGCCATCGTCTGGCCCCGCGACGTGCTGGAATCAAACCGAACGCAAGCGTCGCAGCCCGTGGAAAACTCGGCGAACTCACCTACATTGAGCTAAGCGGTCTTCGCGCCACACATCATTCAGCCGAAAGAAGGAAATGGATAACCAACCGCCGCTGCACGACGAAAAGACGCTCCTGATCGTCGATGACGACAAGCCTTTTCTCACGCGTTTATCTCGTGCGATGGAGCAACGCGGCTTCGAGGTCACCATGGCCGAGTCGGTCGCCGAAGGGCTGGCGTCGATTGCGCTCGCTCCGCCGGCTTTCGCCGTGATCGATCTGCGCCTTGCGGACGGCAGCGGACTGGATGTGATCTCAAGCCTGAAAGAACGCAGGCCCGACGCGCGGGGCGTGATCCTGACGGGCTACGGAAACATCGCCACGGCGGTCACGGCGGTGAAGCTGGGGGCTTTCGACTATCTGGCCAAACCTGCCGACGCAGACGAGATTTACAACGCACTCATGTCCGCCCGCCACGACCAGGCGGAATTGCCCGCCAATCCCATGTCGGCGGACCGTGTGCGCTGGGAGCACATCCAGCGCATCTACGAACTCTGCGGTCGCAACGTATCCGAGACGGCGCGGCGCTTGAACATGCACCGGCGAACGCTTCAGCGCATTCTCGCGAAGAGAGCGCCGCGTTAGCCGAACGCCATTGGATCATGGGTGCGATGCAGGTGGCCAGCGGCGTGCATGGCGAAAGAGAGCAGGGTCGCGCGTCGTCTTGACGGTTGGACGGGACTGACAGGCGCGGGCCGGAAGATGCTAGCGCCGTAGGCGTCCGCCAGGATCAACCCCGTTTCCGGCGGAATCAGATCCACCGGTCCGTCTTCAGAGACGGCGAAATAAAACTCATCGCAATACGGCAAATACTCGCGCCATTTTCGGTCGGCCCTGAGGTCGGCCGGTCCCGATTTGATCTCAACGATCACGATCCGGCCGTCTGCAGCCACGCCTACGACATCCGCACGTCGCCCGTTAACGAGCGTGAGTTCGACAACGCTGGCGAAGCGCATTTGGATTAGAAGCCGCCGGACGCCTCGCGCGAGCCGGAGAGCGATGGTCGCTGGTTCATCGGACGCAGCCTTGGTGCTTGCGAGGGTCATGACGAGCGTGTTGCCCGGCGCGCCATGGCTATCGCCGGGCCTGCGCCAGTTTGAGCGGTGTGGAAGTCGACGCCGAAGGTTCTTCCAATCAGGCCCTGCTCAAGAAGCTCCTGAGGCGTTCCATCTCCAACCTTGCGGCCCCGGTGGAGCAGGATCATTCGGGTAGCATAGCGCAAGGCGAGTCCCACGTCGTGGAGCACGGCGACGACGGCCCGCCCTTCGCTCGCGCGGCCGGCCAGAATGTCCATCACATCCATCTGCCGAGCGGGGTCAAGGAAGGCTGTGGGCTCATCGGCTATGAGGAAGGGAGCGTCGCTCACCAGTGCGCGCGCCAGGAGGACGCGTGCGCGCTCGCCTCCCGAGAGGCTTGTGACCGGGCGATGCTCCAGACCTGACAATCCGCAATTGGAGACCGCCTTCGCGATGACGCCCAGGTCCCGCTCCGAAAGCGAATCATAGCCGCGAAACGACAGGCCACGGCCGAGAGCCACGACCTCCCGAACCGGCATGGGCCATGCGACCTCACGGTCTTGCGGGAGATAAGAGAACCACGCCGAGCGCTCCCGCGGGGTGAGGCCGTTCACGGCGCGGTGGGGAATCGCCGCGTATCCCTCCACGCGGATCAGACCCGCGAGGGCGCGAAGAAAGGTCGACTTGCCGGCCCCGTTGGGTCCCAGCACGGCCACGAACTCGCCCGAGCTGATCGTGAGGTTGATCTCGCGTAGAATGTACCTCTCATCGATGATGACGTGACCTGCTTGCCATTCGATCGACACTGGATAATCGGAGGGCGCTTTCATGACTTCCGGGCCCCGAAGGCGGCGCGTTCGGTCAGGATCAGATAGAGGAAGAAGGGCGCCCCTATCATCGCCGTCACGACCCCTACCCGGATTTCGCTTGTAGAAGGTATGAGCCGAACCAGCACGTCCGCGCCCGTCGTCAGAATGGCGCCGGCTAGACAAGACGGCCACAGGGTTGCTTGGGGGTCGCCCCCGCAGGCAGGCCGCACGAGATGCGGGGAGACGAGGCCTACGAAGCCGATGGCGCCTGCGACCGCTGTGCCGGCCCCTACGGCAATGGCTATCCCGCACGCGGTGACAAAGGACGTGAAGCGCACACCGACCCCCAGGGATCTTGCGGTGTCCTCGCCAAGCGCCAGCAAGCGATAGGCGGGCCCGCACCGCAGGAGCAGGGCGCAGGCAGGAACAATGAACGGCAGGCTTATGAGGACGTGTACGAACGAGCGATCCGAGAACGAACCAAGGAGCCAGAAGACGATTTCGGTGACAGCGAACGGATTGCTCGACAGGCTCAACACAAGCGAAATGCCCGCCCCGCAGAGGCTGCCGAGAGCTATGCCGGCCAGGAGGAGCACGGTGACGTCGCGGCGACGCCCGACCAGCGTCATGATCATGAAGAGCGAAAGACCTGCGCCAAGTATCGCGGCGATGGGCAGCCAGACGGAAAATGCGTTGCTGGTTCCCGAATACAGAACGATGACGGCGCCGAACGCGGCCGCTTGGGGCGCGCCGAACACGCCGGGATCCGCCAAGGGGTTCCGGGTGATCGCCTGAGCGGCCGCCCCAGCCAACCCCATCGCCCCGCCAACGCTCAGAGAGAGGATCAGGCGCGGTAGTCGGATCTCGCGCAGGATGATCGTTGAAACCGCATCATTGCCGACGATCGCGAGCAAAAATTCTCCGATCGAGAGCCGGGCTGGCCCAATCGCAAGGCTGAGAAGCGACAACACGGCCAGCGCAATCACGAGCCCCACGATCAGACGTCTGCGCCGGCTGGCCGCGACGCCAAATGCTTGCCTGAGCGAGGCGGTTTGGTGGGTGGGGTCAGCCAAAACGGACAATGATGTTTCCTGGCCAGCAATCTCGCATCAAGGGGATGTTCCCTGCTATTTGTACGTCGAACATTGCGCACGCTGGACGCCTGCGGTTCGCGGCATCGGGCGCGCGGCAAGACAAACGCGTCATCGAGCGGCGATCCGCTCGCGTCGTCAGATTAGGGGTTTGGCATGGGGGCGGCAATGCGTGGTTCGACCTCCGTCCGTCGTTTCGTTTGGTCGGGCGTGGCGGCTTGCGCGCTCGCGTGCCTATCTCCGGCGAAGGCCGCTCAAACTGTCGCGTCCGCCAATCTGTGCGCCGACCAACTCGTCCTGGAACTCGGCGATGTCAGGCAGGTGCTGGGTCTCAGCCCTATGTCGCGTGATCCCCATCTGTCGTTTCACGCGTCGCTCTCGAGCCGGTTTCCCGCCCTTAAAGGGTCAGCCGAAGAACTCGTCGCGCTTTCGCCCAGCCTTGTTCTGCTTGGCCGCTTTGACAGCGCCTACACCCGCGAGGTGCTTCGTCAGCGCGGACTCCAGTTTCTTCTGATCGACACTTGGACCACGTTCGACGATATGGAAAAGGGGGTGCGAGCCGTGGCCAGCGCAATGGGGCAGGCATCACGGGGGGAAGAGCTGCTGCAAGACGTGGCGCGCTCTCTCGCCCGTCTCGACGCCTTGCGGCCTCAACTGGCGCCTCGGACGTCGGCGCTGATTCTCCTTCGCCGCGGGTTCGTGTTGCATGATGGACTCGTCGCCGAAATCCTGAAGCGCGCCGGCTTTCGAAACGCCGCCGCCGACGTGGGAGCGGGTGCGGGGGGATTCGCAAGCCTTGAGAATATTGTCCATAAGCGGCCTGACTTCATCGTAACCGCCGACGCTCGGCAAGTTCCGGAAGATCAGGGAGAAGCTCTCCTGCTGCATCCCGCGCTCGGGCGGCTTTATCCGTTGGACAAGCGCATTGTCGCCCCCGACCGGCTCTCGACATGCGCAGGTCCATCCACCCCGGCGCTGATCGACGCGCTCCGCCAGGAGATCGAGGCCAAGGTGGTGAAGCGCCAAGGACACTGACGTCGCTGGTCCGGCCGCACGCCGGTCGATTTGGCCCGGGAATTGGGTATGATGCGGGACCTGTCGATCGTGAGACGCTCAATGAATCCCGTGCTCGCCAATCTCCCCACGACCATTTTCGACGTGATGTCGGGATTGGCGCGCGAACTTGGAGCAGTCAATCTGGGCCAGGGGTTCCCGGACGACCCTGGGCCCGAGGACGTCCGGCGCAAGGCCGCCGACGCGGTGCTGAACGGCTATAATCAGTATCCGCCAATGATGGGCCTGCCCGAGACCCGCGCCGCCATTTCCGAGCACTACGGGCGCTTCCACGGCGTGCAGCTCGATGCGATGACTGAAACCATGGTGACGTCGGGCGCGACCGAGGCTCTCGCGGCGGCGATCCTGGCCGTCGTGTCGCCGGGCGACGAGGTGGTGCTGTTCCAGCCTATGTATGACGCTTACCTGCCGCTCGTCCTCCAAGCCGGAGGCGTACCTCGGTTCGTCAACCTGCGACCGCCGCACTGGACCTTCGAGCGCGAAGATCTCGAAGCTGCGTTCACCCCTCGCACCCGGGCGGTGCTTTTCAACAACCCGCTTAATCCATGCGCCACGCAGTTCACCCGTGGTCAGATGGCGCTGCTGGCTGAATTCTGCGTGCGCAACGACGTCGTCGCGATCTGCGATGAAGTCTGGGAGCACGTCCTCTTTGACAGTCGCAAGCACGAGACGATGCTGGCTATGCCGGGCATGCGGGAGCGCACGATCAAGATCGGTTCCGCCGGCAAGATATTTTCGCTGACAGGATGGAAGGTCGGGCTGGTCGCAGCCGCGCCTTCCATCATGAAGGTCGTCGCCAAGGCGCATCAGTTTCTGACGTTCACGACGCCGCCCAACCTGCAGGTCGCGGTGGCGCACGGCCTTGCAAAGGACGAGAGCTATTTCACCGCGATGCGGGACGGCTTTCAGCGGAGCAGGGATCGCTTTACGCAAGGCCTGCTGTCGTGCGGATTTTCGGTCATGCCCAGTGAAGGCACCTATTTCGTGAACATAGATATCGCGCCTCTGGGCGAATCGGATGATGTCGCGTTCGCCCAGACGCTCGTCCGCGACTTTGGCGTGGCCAGCATCCCCGTCTCGGCTTTCTATGCGCAATCGCCCAACACCACGACAGTGCGCTTCTGCTTCGCCAAGAAGGATTCCACGCTCGACGAGGGATTGGACCGGCTGCACAAAGCCGCGCGACATTATGGCCTGCGGAGCTGACCGCATGAAGCGCATTGCAACCTTGATCTGCGCCGCCGTCTTGTCGACGAGCGCCGCTGCGCAGCAGAAGCTCGTGAATGTCTACAATTGGTCCGACTATATCGACCCCAAGCTGCTCGACGAATTCACGCGCGAGACAGGCGTCAAGGTTGTCTACGACACCTATGATTCAAACGAAACGCTGGAAGCCAAGCTCCTCGCAGGCAGGAGCGGATATGATGTCGTGGCGCCATCGGGGACGTTCCTGCAGCGGCAGATACAGGCTGGGCTCTATCAACCCTTGGACCGCAGCCGACTGGCCAATGCGAAACAACTATGGCCCGAGATCGACGCGCGCCTCGCCATCTATGATCCCGGGAACCGCTATGCGGTCAATTACATGTGGTTCACGACTGGCGTCGCGTACGACGTCGCTAAAATAAGGGCGCGGCTCGGCGGCGCTTCCATCGATAGCTGGGATATCGTTTTCAAGCCTGAGAACATTCGAAAGATCGCCGATTGCGGCGTCTATGTCCTCGACAGTCCCGAGGATGTGATCAGCGTGGCGCTCCGGCATCTCAGCCTTGATCCAAACACCAGGAACCAGAACGACGTTGCGCGCGCAACAGCGCATGTGCAGCGCATCAAGCCTTACGTCAAAAAATTCCACTCGTCAGAGTATATCAACGCGCTGGCGAACGGCGACATCTGCATGGCCGTCGGATGGGCGGGGGACAGCTTCCAGGCTCGCAACCGTGCACGCGATGCAGGCAACGGAATCGAGATCAACTACGTCATTCCAAAGGAGGGAACGCTGATGTCCCTCGACAACTTCGCGATTCCCAAAGACGCAGCAAACCTCAATGAGGCTTACGCCTTCATCGATTTCATGCTGAGGCCCGCCAACGCCGCGCGCAACACGGCGGTCACAAATTTCGCCAATGGAGTCGCCGCGTCGAGACCGCTCGTTCCCCTTGAAATTCTTGAGAACAAGTCCGTCTATCCGGATGATGCCGTGATGAAGCGCCTTTTCACGATCACGTCGCCGGATCGTTCGATCCAGCGGTTCGTGACAAGGGAATGGACGCGCATCAAGACCGGAAAGTGAACGGCCCGGCGTTGCGCGGCCGCCTTACTGCTCCGTGAGCATGCGCTTCAGCAGTTCAATCTCTTCGGAGAGAACTCCATCGGTCTTCGCTAGCGCTTCGATCTTTCGCACGGCATGCAGCACGGTCGTATGATCCCTTCCGCCGAAGCGACGCCCGATCTCGGGGAGCGAGCGGAGCGTCAGGACCTTGGCGAGGTACATCGCGATCTGGCGGGGACGCACCACGGTAGCCGTGCGACGGGACGAGAGGATATCGGGACGCGAAATGCTGTAATGGTTCGCCACCAGCTTCTGAATGTCCTCTATCTTCACACGTCGCGGTTCACGCACCCGGATGAGGTCGCGGATCGCCGACTCCGCCATTTCCACAGTGAGCGGAGCGCCAGCAAGCGTCGCGTGCGCCACAAGCCGATTCACGGCGCCGTCGAGATCGCGGCCATTGGTCTGAATGGCGTTCGCGATGTACCGAATGACAGTGGACGGAACGTCGAATCCAGGTTGCGCGCCGCGGGCCGCTTCAACCCGCGCCTCGACGACCTTGACCCGCAAGGCCTCGTCGAACGGGCGCATCTCGACGCAGAGCCCGCCTGACAGGCGCGAGCGAACCCGTTCGTCGAGGCTGTCAAGCTCGGAAGGAGGCCGGTCGGCTGCGATGACGACCTGCTTGCCAGCGTCGATGAGAGCGTTCAGCGTATGACAGAATTCCTGGGGAATGGATTTGCCGCGCAGGAATTGCACATCGTCGATGATCAGCTTGTCGATTGATCTCAGCCGCTCCTTGTAGGCGATGGCCGTATGAGCGCGAAGCGCCGATACGAAGCCGTACATGAACTTCTCGGCGGTGAGGTAAATGGAGCGCTGCCCGGCTGCTGCGGCGGCGTGCGCGATGGCCTGAATGAGATGCGTCTTGCCGAGGCCCACCGCCGCATGGATGTACAGCGGATTGTAGAGGGCGGGATCATGCGGCCCTGCATTGGCTACGCGCATGGCCGCGGCGTGCGCCAAGCGGTTCGACTCTCCAATCAGGAACGCGTCAAAGGAGAAGCGCCGATCAAGCGGCGCTCCAATCAGAATGCTGCCGCCGTCCTCCGCCGGAAACCGAACCTGGTTTGTTGCCGCCTTGAAAGGAAGTTTGGAGGAGCCCGCGCCGCTGGACATGCCGGCGTCCAGGGACTCGACCAACCGGACTGGCTGGGAAGCGTCCCTGTCCGCGCCCTGGGCGGGCTTGCGGGCGCCGGAGCGCACCTCGATCACGATGCTGCGCACATCGGGAAGTTCGGACGAGACCACGGCGACGATGCGTTCGTGGTAATGCGATTGAATCCAGCTCTTCAGAAACTTTGTCGGCACTGAGCAGTGCGCAATGCCGGAAACGACTTCGTCAAGTTCCAGCCTTGCGAACCACGAGGCATAGACATCTTCGCCGAATTCAGCACGCAAACGCTGACAAACCCGATTCCAGGCGCCAGCCCGCTGGCTGTCGGTTTTCTGGATATCGGCGCTTTCCATAAAGGAAGCGCTGGCCTCGCGCGCACTCGTCATAACGGTCTTTCCGCAAGATCAGGATCGCCGGCGCTGCGCTGGCGAAGCCTCTCGCAAGTGATGTGAAACAAATTGCAGTGAGCGCATCAGCGCGCGACGACGATCGTCACAAAACGCCCGCGCATCAGCATCTTTATATGGTGGAGCGGACACCAATCACGACGGTCCCCAAAGAAGCTGCGCCCGTCCAGGAACAGACACCCGAGTAGGCGCGGGCGCGTTTCACGCCGTATGACGTCATCGCGAAGATGAACATAAATCCCCCTTCCGTGAGTTATCTCCCACGGCTTCGTATGATCAACATATGACCCAAATCCAACATGACCCCAGGTCATGTCAGCGCCCCCGAAAACCGCTGCGGCTCAGTCGTTCCGGATGTCGCGCATTATGATTCAGCATTCACGTAAGCGTCGATAAATGCCGTTGTTGCGCGTCCAATCCGAAGGCTGTGCGCCACGCGGTTTGTGAAAAAAACATCGCATAGGGTTCATGGGCGCGCAACATGTCCCGCGTCGCCAATTCCGCCTGCGGCTGAGCGCAATGTGCGACTTCTCCGTTGACGGCCATAAGCGACTGATTCCATCCCGCATGACTCGCGCCAAAGGCCGCGCTGCGGAGGCATCGTTTTCAAAATCGATCCTCCTCATGCCGCTCTCCATAGCGTCGAGTGAAGGGCGCAGGACCATCATTAACGACCCTTGGTCGCCAAGTTCTTGAATCATCTTCAACTTGAATGAGCGGCCAAGGGCCCCCTTTGCAGCATGGTCCGAAGGGCCCGGGGCAAGATGCGGCGAACGCGTAGGCTTCGCTAAATAAAAAAGGCCCGAAGCTGTGCTTCGGGCCTTTACGTACCGTGAGTCTAAAAGCGCCTAGCTCGCGAGGCTCTTCACGCGAGCCGTAAGACGCGAAATGCGGCGAGAGGCCGTGTTCTTGTGAACGATGCCCTTCTGCGCAGCGCGCATCATCACCGGCTCGGCCGAAGCGAGGGCCGTCTGGGCCGCCGAGGCGTCGCCGCTCGCGATGGCTTCTTCGACCTTGCGGATGAACGTACGCATCTGGCTACGACGCGAACGGTTGACCGCCGTGCGGCGCTCGATTTTGCGGACGGCCTTTTTGGCCGAGGAGGTATTCGCCATGTGTAGACCTCGAAGGAGCGACCAGCGCATCGGGCCGGGTCGCGAAAACAATTGCTCGCCCCGGTGGGGGCGAGCTTGGGGGGCTTATACCGGCGAATGCCGTCTCGCGTCAATGCAGTCGACGGGTCCGGTCTGAACGGGCCCCAAGGGGGTCAAAGTCCCTCGAAAAGCGCTGTCGAAAGATAACGCTCCGCAAATGACGGGATAATGATGACGATGTTCTTGCCCGCCATCTCCGGACGCGCCCCCACTTCAAGCGCGGCTGCTATCGCGGCCCCGGACGAAATGCCGACCGGAACGCCTTCCAGGCGCGCGACGAGCCTGGCGGTTTCGAACGCGGTCTGGTTCCCTACTGTTACGACCTCGTCGATCACGGATCGGTCCAGAATTGCGGGGACGAATCCTGCGCCGATTCCCTGGATCTTGTGCGGTCCGGGCGGGCCCCCCGAGAGGACAGGCGAATCCTCCGGTTCGACGGCGATGATTCTCAAGCCCGGCCGCCGGGGCTTGAGAACCTGGCCTACGCCCGTGATCGTGCCGCCCGTTCCGATCCCGGAGACGAAGGCGTCCACTTCCCCGTTTGTGTCGTTCCAGATTTCCTCCGCCGTCGTGCGCCGATGGATGTCGGGATTGGCCGGGTTCTCGAACTGTTGCGGGATGATCGCCCCGGGGGTGCTCGCGACGATTTCCTGCGCCTTTGCGATCGCGCCCTTCATGCCCTGCGCCGCAGGGGTGAGCACCAGCTCGGCGCCCAGCAGCGCGAGCATCTTGCGCCTTTCGATCGACATCGATTCGGGCATCACAAGCATTAGCCGGTATCCGCGCGCGGCGGCGACGAACGCCAGCGCGATCCCGGTGTTGCCGGAGGTCGGCTCGACGAGAATCGTGCGGCCGGGATCAATCTTCCCGGCAGCTTCAAGCGCCTCCACCATGCTGACGCCGATGCGATCTTTAACGCTGGCTATGGGATTGAAGAACTCGAGCTTCGCAAGCAGGTTCGCCCGGACTCCCCGTTCCCTCGCCAACCGGGACAGGCGCACGAGCGGGGTGTTCCCGATCGTGTCCGTGATTGAGTCGTAAATGCGGCCTCTGCCGGGTCGTGAATCGATCATGACGACGCTCTCCGTTCGCAGCCCAGTTTATTACCGACACTAAAAAGTGCAATCCTGATTAATACGCGGCTAAATCGTGAAATCCATCGCGCTCGCGCTGGCCCCGAAGACCGTCGCTTGTTCGGCCTGTCGGCAGAGATCTTCCACAGTGGTCCCATCAAGGGTCGTTATAAAGCCCTGTCCGGCTTCGCTCACGACAGGCGCGACCACGTCCGAGATCAGCTTTGAGTTGGGCTCTTCGTCCGGCGCCTCCGTCTGCTCGGCCATGATGGCCACACGGACGATCTCTCCAATACTGATCCTTCGGCGCTCGCGCGCGAGCTCATAGCCGCCGCGCGGACCACGTACGCCTTTGAGCACGTTGGCGCGCACGAGAGCCTGCAGGAGCGTCTCCAGGTGACGCGGGGGCAGGCGGTGCCTTGCAGCAAGGGCTTTGGCCGCGACGGGAGCAGGACGTGCGTGCAGCGCGATGTCAACGACAGCCGCTATGGCCAGGAGCGCGCGACGGGACAAGAGAATCATTTGGTTTCCTCTCCGACGCCCGTCGACCCGAACCCGCCGCCGCCCCGCCGGCTGTCGGGGAGGCTGTCGATTTCATTCCAATCGACCTGCACGACCGGCGCTATGACGAGCTGCGCTATGCGGTCGCCGCGTTGGATGAGAAACGGCTCCGCTCCGTGATTGATGAGGATCACCCCGACTTCCCCTCGATAATCCGAGTCGATGGTGCCGGGCGCGTTCAGAACGGTCACGCCATGTCGAGCCGCCAACCCCGAGCGCGGGCGGACCTGGCCTTCCAGGCCAACAGGAACGGCCATTGCGAGCCCAGTCGGCACCAGTTCGCGCGCGCCTGGCTCCAGCACAAGCTGCGCTCCGGCAGGCAACGCGGCGCAAAGATCCATGCCCGCGGCGCCTGCGGTCTGGTAGCGGGGAAGGTCCATCCCAACCCCGTGGCTCAGCCTTCGGATCATGACGTTGGTCATGTGGCGCCACCCCCATTGAGCATGCTTGCGCAGCGCCGGATAAGTTCTCGGGCGACGCTTTCCTTATCCATCTTCGGCCATGAGTCGACGCCCGATACAGTCACCAGATGAACGGTGTTGTAGCTTCCCCCCATCACGCCTGTTCCCTCGGAAACGTCGTTCGCCACGATCAGGTCGCACCTTTTGCGACCCAGCTTGGCGCGCGCGTGATCGATGACATGCTCGGTTTCCGCTGCAAAGCCGACGACGAGCTTGGGGCGACCTTCGCCCAAGCTCGCCACTTTGGCGAGAATGTCTGGATTTTCGGCCAACGTGATTTGCGGCGCCCCTGAACCGCTCTTCTTCATTTTCTGCTGCCCGGCCGCAGCCGCACGCCAGTCCGCGACAGCCGCCGCTCCGATGAAGAGGTCCGCCGGAAGGGCGTTTGAGACAGCGTCCATCATCTCAAGCGCAGTCTCGACGTGCACGGTCGTCACTCCCGCCGGATCGCAGATCGCCACCGGACCGGCGACCAGCGTGACGTGCGCGCCCGCCCGCGCTGCGGCTTGCGCGATCGCATGTCCCTGGCGGCCAGATGACCGGTTGGCGATGTAGCGAACAGGATCCAAGGGCTCATGGGTGGGCCCGGACGTCACGATGACCCGTCGTCCCTTCAAAGAAAAATGATCCGGCACGTCCGGCAGGACGTTCGCAGGGGAAAGGGCCTGCTGAATAGCGTCCACGATCTCGAGTGGCTCCGCCATGCGGCCGGGCCCAAATTCGCCGCACGCCATGGCGCCGTCGCCAGGGCCGACGAAGAGGACCCCGTCTTCCTGGAGACGTGCGACGTTTCTCGCCGTCGCCGCATGGGTCCACATGCGCACGTTCATGGAAGGGGCGACAAGGGTGCGCTTGTCGGTGGCGAGCAGAAGGGTCGACGCCAGATCGTTCGCCAATCCATTGGCCAGTTTCGCCATGATGTCGGCGGTGGCGGGCGCCACGACCACCAGATCCGCTTCTCGCGAGAGTTGGATGTGACCCATTTCGGCTTCGTCCATGAGGGAGAAGAGGTCCATATAGACCTTCTCCCCGCTGAGGCTTGCGGCGGACAACGGCGTCACGAAGTGCTGGGCCGCAGGCGTGAGTGCCACGCGCACCCGCGCGCCCCGCTCGCGCAGCCGGCGGATGAGGTCGAGGCTCTTGTAGGCGGCGACGCCGCCGCCGATGACGAGAAGTATTCGTTTTCCGTCAAGCATGATTGCGTCCAGATCGAACCTTCGCACCGGCTCAGCTTCAGCGGGAGTTCGCCGCCGTCGAGCCCGTTTCAGCCTGATGAGGCCGGAACCAAGGCCTATGCTACCCGATGAAGAGCAGCGCCGCCAAAAGAACCGCGATCGTCCAGAGCGCCGCGTTCCCCCAGCGCGCCCGGCGCGCTTCTGCGCGGCCAATGTCCTCGATGCTGAGGGGCGATAGCTGCACGCCCCCGTGGGCTGTCGCCTCCAGGGTTCTTGCGAGCCGCTCGCTCCGTTCCACCAGGTCGGGCAACTGCGCCGCAAGGCGCCCCAGGCTAGCCAAGCCCCGCCCGACGTCCTGCGCGACCCCCACGGGTCCAAGCTTTTCGCGGATCCATGACGCCACAACGGGTTCCGCCGTAGACCACAGGTCCAGGCGGGGATCGAGGGAGCGCGCGACGCCTTCCACCACCACCATGGTTTTCTGCAGCAGCACCAGTTCGGTGCGGGTTCGCATGTCGAACAGGGCGGTGATTTCGAACAGAAGCGAGAGCAGTTTCGCCATTGAGATCTGATCGGCGGTGCGCGAGTGGATCGGCTCCCCGATGGCCCGGATGGCTTGCGCGAAATCCTCCACGGTGTGCACCGGCGGGACATATCCGGCTTCGAAATGCACTTCGGCCACGCGGCGGTAATCGCGCGTGATGAAGCCGTAGAGGATCTCTGCGAGGAACCGCCGCTCCTTCGCCCCAAGACGCCCCATGATGCCGAAGTCCACGGCCGCCAGCCGCCCTTGCGAATCGATGAACAGATTTCCCTGGTGCATGTCGGCATGGAAGAACCCGTCCCGCACCGCATGCCGGAGAAAGGACTGGATGATGATCCGTCCCAGTTGCGGCAGGTCATGACCCGCTTGCCTGAGCGCCGCCACGTCCGACAGGCCGATTCCATCGATCCACTCGATCGTGAGCACTTCCTTGGCGGTGCGGTCCCAATCGACGGTCGGCACGCGGAAATCGGGATCATGCTGCGTCTTTTCGGCGAATTCGGACGCCGCCGCCGCCTCCAACCGGAAGTCCATCTCCATCTTCACGGTGCGGGCGAGCGTTTCGACCACGCCGATCAGCCGAAGGCGCCTGGCTTCGGGCGAATACCGCTCCGCGACGCGCGCCGCGAAGAACATGTCGCCGATGTCGCGCTTGAAGCGTCGCTCCACCCCCGGTCGCAGCACTTTCACCGCGACGTCCTGTTCTCCCAGAGCGCTGACGGTGCGGGCGCGGTGCACTTGCGCGATGGATGCGGCCGCGATGGGCTCGCCAAATTCGGCGAAAACGCTGTTGAGCGGCGCCCCAAACGCGCGCTCAATGGTGGCGACCGCCACCTTCTGGCCGAAGGGCGGGAGCCGGTCCTGCAATTGCTCCAGCTCCCGCGCCGCCGCCACGCCGACGATATCGGGACGTGTGGCGAGGAACTGTCCCAGCTTGACGTAAGACGGACCGAGCCGCCCAACCGCGCGCGAGAGGCGATGCTCGAGCCCCACGGCGTCGCGGCGCGCCACCAAGCGGCTCAGCGCGAGCGGCACGCGGACAGCGGGGGGCACGATTTCCGGATTGACCTCAGCGAAGACCCCTTCGCGCGCGAGCACCCAGGCGGCGCGCGCCAGGCGGGTCAGATGTCCAATGGCTCGAAGCACGTTGGCGGACCTCAGAGCTTCCAGCCGGAATGAATGGCGACGACGCCGCCGGTGAGCTTGGTGAAACCCGCGCGCTGGAAGCCGGCGGCGGCGATCTCGTCGCAGAAGGCGTCAGCGGTGGGAAACTTGGCGATCGATTCGACCAGATAACGATAGGGTTGTCCGTCGCCTGTCACCACCTTGCCGACTGCCGGAATGACGGTGAACGAGTAGGCCCGGTACACGGAGTCGAGCACCGGCACGTCGACGTCCGAGAACTCAAGGCAAAGGAAGCGGCCGCCGCGCTTCAGCACGCGCCTGGCTTCGCGCAAGGCTTGGTCGCGGCGCGGCACGTTCCTGATCCCGAACGCGATCGTGTAGGCGTCGAAGTGATTGTCCGGGAACGGCAGCGATTCCGCGTTCACCTCCATGAATTCGACCTGTTCGTCCAGCCGCAGTTTTTCAGCCCGTTCACGGCCCACCTGCAGCATGGCCGCGTTGATATCCGCCACAGTGACCTGCGTGTCCGGTCCGCCGGCCTGCGCCACGCGGAATGCGACGTCGCCCGTGCCGCCCGCCACGTCGAGATGGCGGAAGGGGCGCGTGCGCGACGGATTGACCATGCTGACCAGGTAGTCTTTCCACGGACGATGCAGTCCTGCGGACATCAAATCGTTCATGAGGTCGTACCGGCCCGCGACGGCGCGGAACACGTCGTCGACGAGATCCTGCTTCTGCTCGAGCCTGACCTTGCGGAAGCCAAAGTCGGCGTCAGGCGCTGGCGTGTCGTGAGGCTGGTTCGTCGGCATATTCGTCTCCGGAGGCGGCGGACCATAGCGTCTGCGGCGGACAATGGCTATGTAGTGCGACGCTTTCGGGCGATCCATGACGATCGCCGAGTCCCCGATGACTGTGAACCATGCCTGAACTTCCGGAAGTGGAAACCGTGCGCCGTGGACTCGATCCCGCCATGACAGGCGCGACGATCACGCGGGCGGAAATCCGGCGCGCGGATCTGCGCTTTCCCTTCCCGGAGGATTTCGCCGCGCGCCTGACAGGCCGCCGCGTAGACGCCCTTTGGCGTCGGGCGAAATACCTCATCGCGGATCTCGACGACGGCGCCGCGCTCATCATGCATCTGGGCATGAGCGGCTCGTTCCGGGTCGAAGCGGTCGACACGACGACGCCTGGCGCGTTCCATCACGACCGTTCAAAGAACCCCGCGCATGACCACGTGGTGTTTCACCTCTCGTCGGGCGCTCGCGTGGTCTACAATGACCCCCGGCGGTTCGGATTCATGGATATTGCCGTGCGGGCGAACCTGGATCAGCACCCTTTCTTCCGCGATCTCGGCCTTGAGCCGCTAGGCAACAGAATGAACGGGGAGGCGCTGGCGCAAGCCTTCGCGGGCAAGCGCACGCCCCTCAAGTCGGCGCTGCTGGACCAGCGCCTCATCGCAGGACTGGGGAATATTTACGTATGCGAGTCCCTCCACCGCGCCCACCTGTCGCCCCGTCGCGCGGCTGGAACGCTGTCCACGAAGGCGGGCCTGTCTACGGCGCGCGCGGAGCGCCTTGCGGGAGTCATCAGGGACGTTCTGCAAGAGGCGGTGGCGGCCGGCGGTTCGTCGTTGCGGGATCACCGTCAGGCGGACGGGACGCTGGGTTATTTCCAGCACACGTTCAGGGTTTATGGCCG
>JAQGJX010000142.1 GCA_028290405.1 Hyphomicrobiales bacterium | reverse complement strand
CTCGTAGCGGTGGCGATGACGCTCTTCGATCTGCGTTGAGCCATAGATCTGCGCAATGCGCGAGCCGGGCTTCAGGTTCGCCTTGAAGGCGCCAAGGCGCATGGTGCCGCCAAGATCCCCGCCTGCGCGGCGCGTCTCAAGTTCATTGCCGCGCATCCATTCCGTCATGAGGCCGACAAGCGGCTCCTTGCACGGGCCAAATTCGGTGGAGCTGGCGTCCGCCATGCCCGCGAGCGAGCGCGCCGCCTCGATGACCGCCACCTGCATACCAAAGCAGATGCCGAAGTATGGCACCTTGCGCTCGCGTGCGAAGCGGGCCGCGTGGATCTTGCCCTCCGCGCCGCGCTCGCCAAAGCCGCCTGGTACGAGGATGCCGTGGACGTTCTCGAGATAGGGCGCGGGGTCCTGCGCCTCGAAGACCTCCGACTCGATCCATTCGAGGTTCACCTTCACCCGGTTGGCGATGCCGCCATGGGCCAGCGCCTCGATGAGGGACTTATAGGCGTCCTTCAGCTCTGTGTACTTGCCCACCACGGCGATGGTGACTTCGCCCTCGGGGTTGTGGATGCGCTCGGAGACCGCGTTCCAGCGGCTCATGTCCGGCTTGGGCGCGGGCTCGATGCCGAAGGCCGCCAGAACCTCGCGGTCGAGACCGGCCTCGTGATAGGCCTGCGGCACGTCGTAGATGGAGCCGACGTCGCGCGCCTCGATCACCGCGCTCTCGCGCACGTTGCAGAAGAGGCCCAGCTTGCGGCGCTCCTCGCGCGGCACGGGCCTGTCCGTGCGGCACAGCAGGATGTCGGGCTGGATGCCGATGGAGCGAAGCTCCTTCACCGAATGCTGCGTCGGCTTGGTCTTCAACTCGCCGGCCGAGGGGATGTAGGGCAGCAGGGTCAGATGCACGTAGATGCAGCGTCCGCGCGGCAAGTCGTTGCCGAGCTGGCGGATGGCCTCGAAGAACGGCAGGCCCTCGATATCGCCCACCGTCCCGCCGATCTCAACCAGCACGAAGTCCACGCCCTCGCCCTCCTGAAGGACGAATTCCTTGATGTGGTTCGTGACGTGGGGGATCACCTGCACGGTGCCGCCGAGATAGTCGCCCCGGCGCTCCTTGGCGATGATCTCCTGGTAGATGCGGCCGGTGGTGATGTTGTCGGCCTTGGAGGCCGGCGTGCCGGTGAATCGCTCGTAATGGCCAAGGTCGAGATCTGTCTCGGCGCCGTCGTCGGTGACGAACACTTCGCCGTGCTGGTACGGGCTCATCGTGCCCGGATCGACGTTGAGATACGGGTCCAGCTTGCGCAGCCGCACCGTGTAGCCTCGAGCCTGAAGGAGCGCTCCAAGGGCCGCAGACGCAAGCCCCTTGCCGAGCGATGACACCACGCCGCCGGTGATGAATACGTACCGCGCCATGGGGTTCGATCCCTATTCCTTTGCGCGCGATTCGGGGAGCGGAAAATCGGCTCCGGCCGAACCTATGCACAGGCGCCCACACGGGCGCCAACTCAACAAAAAGGGGCCGGCGAACCGGCCCCCGATGGAACTCAGCCAGCCTCGCTCAGGGGCGCGGCGGCTGGGGCGCGGCCGGGGACGGCGCGGTTGCGGGAGCCTGCTGCTCCTGCCTCTGCAACTGGTCGAACAGGCTGCCGCCGGCGGCGGGCGCCTGCCCGGGCGCGGTCTGCTGCGTCTGCGGGGTCACGCCGTCGAAGATCGACTGCGGAGCGCGGCCCAGGTTCGCGAGAATGGTGAGCGCGATGCTGGTGAGGAAGAACAGGGCGCCCAGGATGGTGGTGGCCCGCGTGAGCGCGTTCGCCTGCCCCCGCCCCGTCATGAAGCCGCCGCCGCCGCCAATGCCGAGCGCGCCGCCTTCGGAGCGCTGCAACAGCACGACCGCGACCAGAGCGATCACGATCATGAGATGAATGACGATGAGTACGGTTTCCATGAATCTCGCCAGATCGCCGCAGCAAGCCTGCAGCCCGTCAGATGGTGCGGGGTGATACACGATGCAAGTCGGGATGGGAAGAGCGGGACGGCAGGCGGTTTGCCGCAACCGCCGGAGCGCGCCGGGAGGCGCGCGATCCTGGGCGGCGCCGGACCGCACGCCTCCCGACGCGCGCGTTCAAGGCAAAGTTAAGCGCCAGCTTTCAAGACAGAAAAGCTGCCTTCGTGTTTACTGTGACCGGTAGGCCGCCGCGATGCCGAGGAAATCCTTGGCCGTCAGGCTCGCGCCGCCCACCAGCGCGCCGTCCACGTTGGCCACGCCCATCAGTTCCGCCGCGTTCGAGGGCTTCACGGAGCCGCCGTAGAGGATGCGCACCCCTGCCCCGTCCTCCCCCAGAGCCGCCGCCAGCCGCTCGCGGATGAAGCCGTGCACCTGCGCCACGTCGGCGGGCGTCGGAGTCAGGCCTGTGCCGATGGCCCAGACGGGTTCGTAGGCCACGACCAGATTGCGGGCGCTCGCGCCGGCGGGCAGCGAGCCGGCGATCTGCGCGCCCACCACGTCCAGCATTTCCCCGGCGCGGCGCTGCGCCTCCGTCTCGCCCACGCACACGATGGCGACGAGGCCCGCGCGCAGGGCCGCTTCCGCCTTGCTCTTCACCACGGCGTCGCTTTCGCCATGGTCGGCGCGCCGCTCGGAATGGCCGACGATCACGTAAGCCGCGCCAAGGTCGGCCAGCATTTCTGCGGCGACGTCCCCCGTGTGGGCGCCGCTCGCCTTGGGGTGGCAATCCTGCCCGCCCACGGCCAGCTTGCCCGCGCAGGCCGCGACGGCGGCCCCGACGAGCGTGGCGGGCGGACAGACCAGCAGGTCGACGCGCCCGCGCAGGGCGTCGTCATACCCGCCCGCCATGGCGGCGATTTCCGCAAGCGACGCCTCGAGGCCGTTCATCTTCCAGTTTCCCGCAACCAGCGGACGGGGACGGGCGGGCGTGGGGGCGGCGCTGGCGGGCATGGGGTTTCCTCGAAGGTTGAAAGGCGGGGCTGCTGAGCTTCTATCCCATGCCGGTTACCAGAGCGCATACGCTATGCAAAGCGGCCGTCAGCGGCTATGCAGGCGCACGCGTTTCGGGGGCGCTTGCGGCGCCCTGCTCCAGATATCGGACTTGTCACTATGCTCGAAGGCATGCGCAGGGCCTCCCAGAACTGGCTTGGCAAAACCATTATTGGCGTCCTGTTCGGATTCCTCATCCTCAGCTTCGCGGTCTGGGGAATCGGCGACATCTTCCGGGGCTTCGGAGTCAACACGGTCGCCAAGGTCGGCGCGGTCGAGATCACCGCCGAAGCTTACCGGGCCGCCTACCAGACCCAACTGCAGAACTGGCAGCGCGAAAGCCGCCGCGCCATCACCAACGATCAGGCCCGGGCCGCTGGCCTCGACCGGCTCGTGCTCTCGCGCCTGATCTCGGAAGCCGCGCTCGACCAGCGCGCCCGGAAGCTGGGGCTCGCCATGGCGGAGCGCGACATCGCGCAGGTCCTGGTCACCGACCCCGCGTTCACGGGGCCCACGGGCAAGTTCGACCGCCAGCGTTTCAACGACGCCCTGCGCGAGGCGGGCTACGCCAGCGAGCAGCGCTTCGTGCAGGAGCAGCGCCAGACCTATCTGCGCCGGGAGCTCGCGCTCTCCATCGCGGGCGACGCCCCCGTGCCCAAGGCGCTGCTGGAGGCCGCCCATCGCTACGGCGCTGAAACGCGCAGCGTGGAGTTCGTGACCCTGCCGGAGAGCTTCGCCGGCGAGGCGCCCGCCGCCACCGAGGAGGCGCTGAACGCCTTCTTCGAAGCCCGCAAGCCCGCCTTCCGCGCGCCGGAATACCGCCGCATCGTGACGCTGGCCGTGACGCCCTCCAGCGTCGCCGACCCCTCGAAGGTCTCGGACGCCGACGCCCAGCAGGTCTACGACCAAAGCAAGGCCCAGCGATTCACGAGCGCTGAGCGCCGCGAGGTGCAGCAGATCGTGTTCCCCAGCGAAGCCGAGGCCAACGCCGCCTCCCAGAAGCTGAAGGACGGCGCGACCTTCCAGGCGATCGCGGCCGAACGGGGCCTGAGCGACAAGGACATCGAGCTGGGCACGCTGGTCCGGACCGCGTTCGCCGACCCGGCCATCGGCCAGGCGGCGTTCTCCACCCAGGAGGGCGCCGTGAGCGAGCCGGTGAAGAGCCAGTTCGGCGTGGCGCTGGTGCGAGTCGCGAAGGTGGAGCCGCAGACGGCCCGCCCGTTCGCGGAGGTCGCGCCCGCCATCAAGCAGGAGATCGCGGAGCGGCGCGGCCGCGACGAGGTGCAGAAGCTGCGCGACATGATCGAGGACGCCCGCACCTCCGGCAAGCCGCTGGTCGAGGCCGCCAAGGCCGCAGGGCTCGAGGCGACCAGCATAGGTGCGGTCGACATGAACGGCCGCGACAAGAACGGCGCCGAAGTCGCGAACCTGCCTGAGCGCGAGCAGCTTCTGCGCGCGGTCTTCGCCTCCGACATCGGCGTCGACAACGACGTCCTGACCACGCGCGACAATGGCTACGTGTGGTTCGAAGTCGCGGGCGTCGATCCCGCGCGCGACCGCACGCTGGACGAAGTGCGCGACCGGGTGACCGCCTCGTGGCGATCCGAAGAAGTGTCGCGCGTGCTGCAGGAGAAAAGCACGGAGCTGGTGAAGCGGGTCGAGGGCGGCGAGTCCGTCGAGGACGTCGCCAAATCCATCGGGCTTACGGCGCAGGTCGCGGCGGACGTCAAGCGCACCGGCTCCCAGAGCCTGCCGCCCTCCGCCGTGGCGCGCGTGTTCGCGGTCGCGGTCGGCGCCGCCGGGTCCGTGTCGGACGGAAGTGGTCGCATCGTCTTCAAGGTGCTGGACGCCAACGTGCCGCCCTACGACGAAGACAACGAGGCCCTGAAGGCGCTCGCGCCGCGTCTGCGCGAGGCGATGACGGAAGACATTCTCGCCCAATATATCGCTCGTGTGCAGGACGAACTCGGCGTCACCATCAACGAACCCGCCGTGCGGGCGGCGGTGGGCGGCGGCGAAACAAACTAGGCCGGACGAGCCATGAACCAGACGCAATACGAGGACTTCGCCCCCGCGTATGAATCGGGCCGCGCGAGCCTCGTCGCCACGACGCTGATCGCCGATCTCGAAACGCCTGTGTCGGCCTACCTCAAGCTCACCGCTTCGGGCGCGGCCAACACGTTCCTGCTGGAATCGGTGGAAGGCGGCGCCGCGCGCGGCCGCTATTCCATGATCGGCATGGACCCGGACATCGTATGGCGCGCTTTCGGAGACGCGTGCGAGATCAACCGCCGCGCGCTGCGCCAGCCGGACGCCTTCGAACCCTGCGGCGTGCCGCCCCTCATGGGGCTGCGGTCGCTCATAGCCGAATCGCGCATCGACGCGGACGAGAGCCTGCCGCCCATGGCCGCCGGTGTGTTCGGCTATCTGGGCTACGACATGGTGCGCCAGATGGAGCGCCTTCCCGCCGCAAAGCCGGACCCCATCGGGGTGCCGGACGCGGTGATGATCCGCCCCACGCTCATGGTGGTGTTCGACAGCGTGCGCGACGAACTCTCCATCGTCACGCCGGTCCGCCCCCACCCGGGAGTCAGCGCCCGGTCCGCCTGGGAGACGGCGCAATCGCGTCTCGACGCGGTCGTGTCCATCCTCGAGGGCCCGTTCGCCCATTCCGCGCCCATCGCCGACCAGCATCTGCTGGCGCAACCGCCCCAGTCGAACACGCCGGAGGCCCGCTATCTCGACATGGTGGCGAAGGCCAAGGACTACATTCGCGCGGGCGACATCTTCCAGGTCGTTCTCTCCCAGCGCTTCACCTCGCCGTTCGAACTCCCCGCCTTCTCGCTGTTTCGCGCGCTGCGCCGCGTGAACCCGGCGCCCTTTCTGTGCCATCTCGATTTCGGCGGGTTCCAGATCGTCTGCTCAAGCCCCGAGATCCTGGTGCGCGTGCGCGACGGCAAGGTGAACATCCGTCCGATCGCGGGCACGCGCTGGCGCGGCAAGACTCCCGCCGAGGACCAGGCGCTTGCGGAAGAACTGCTCGCCGACCCCAAGGAGCGCGCCGAGCACCTGATGCTGCTCGATCTGGGCCGCAACGACGTGGGCCGCGTCGCGCAGATCGGCTCCGTCGAGGTGACGAGCCAGTTCTTCGTCGAGCGCTACAGCCACGTGATGCACATCGTGTCCAACGTGGAAGGCAAGCTCGATCCCCGCCACGACACGATCGACGCGCTCTGCGCGGGCTTTCCGGCCGGCACCGTGTCGGGCGCACCGAAGGTGCGCGCCATGGAGATCATCGACGAGCTGGAAGTCGACAAGCGCGGCATCTATGCAGGCTGCATCGGCTACTTCGGCGCGTCGGGCGAAATGGACACCTGCATCGTGCTGCGCACGGCGATCATCAAGGACGGCCTCATGCACGCGCAGGCGGGCGCCGGCATCGTGTACGATTCAGACCCCGCCTCCGAGCACCGCGAGTGCGTGAACAAGGCGACGGCGCTGTTCCGCGCGGCTGAAGAGGCGGTGCGCTTCGCCACCAGCGCCAGGCGCGGGCAGTAACGGACAGCCGGAACCGTGACGTCAACGCACCCGGATCGCCTCGCGTCCGGGGAGCGGAGCGTAATAGAAATACCGCCCTATTCCTCGAAGCGCTCCGCCCCGCCCTGCGACTTGCGCGGGGCTATGCTGGGGTCGGGCGCGCGCAGCGGGGCGCCCTCGTCGCGGAAGCGGTTGACGATAGGGTAGCGGCGATCCCTGCCGAAGTTCTTCTTCGTCACCTTCACGCCCGGCGCGGACTGGCGGCGCTTGTATTCGGCGATGTAGAGCAGGCGCTCGATGCGCCGCACCACCTCGAGATCATGCCCGCGCGCGACGATGTCGGACACGCGCATCTCGCGCTCCACGAGGCATTCCAAAATATCGTCCAGCACCGGATAGGCGGGCAGCGAGTCCTCGTCCTTCTGGTTCTCGCGCAGCTCGGCGCTGGGCGGCTTGACGATAATGTTGTGCGGGATGACCTCGCCCTCCGGCCCCAGCGCGCCGGGCGGGCGCCAGGCGTTGCGCAGCTCGCAGAGGCGAAAAACCTGCATCTTGTACAGGTCCTTAATGGGGTTGAACCCGCCGTTCATGTCGCCATAGATCGTCGCGTAGCCGACCGACATTTCGGACTTGTTGCCGGTGGTCACCAGCATGGGGCCGAACTTGTTGGAGACGGACATGAGCAGCGTGCCGCGCGCGCGGCTTTGCAGGTTTTCTTCCGTGATGTCGCGCGGGCGCCCGGCGAACAGCGGCGACAGCACCTGCTCAAGTCCTTCCACCGCGGGCGCGATCGGCAGCACGTCATAGCGCAGCCGCAGGGCGTCCGCGCAGGCGCGCGCGTCGGTGAGCGATTCACCGGACGTGAAGCGGTACGGCAGCATGATGCAATGCACCCGCTCCGGCCCCAGCGCGTCCACCGCCAGCGCGGCGCAGAGCGCGGAATCGACGCCGCCCGACAGGCCCATGACGACGCCCGGGAAGCCGTTGTTGTTCACGTAGTCGCGCAGGCCCAGCATGCAGGCGAGATAATCCGCCTGGTCGCCCTCGGGCGTCAGCGCGCGGGGGGCGCCCTTGCAGGTCCAGTCGCCGTCCTCACGCTCCCACGCGAGGGACACGATCTCCTCGGCGAAGGCGTTCAACTGGCACGCCAGCGTGCAATCGGCGTTGAGGGCGAACGAGCCGCCGTCGAACACGAGTTCGTCCTGGCCGCCGATCTGGTTGAGATAGACCATGGGCAGGCGGTTCTCGGCCACGCGCGCCACCCCGACGGCGATGCGCTCCTCCTGCTTGCCGCGCCAGTAGGGCGAGCCGTTGGGGGTGAGCAGCAGCTCGGCGCCGGTCTCCGCCAGCGTCTCGCAGACCTCTTCGTTCCAGATGTCCTCGCAGATCGGCAGGCCGAGCCGCACGCCCCGGAACACCACGGGCCCGGGCGCGGGACCGGAGGCGAAGACGCGCTTCTCGTCGAACACGCCGTAGTTCGGCAGGTCCACCTTGAAGCGCACCGCGTCGATGCGGCCGCCGTCCAGCAGCGCATAGGCGTTGTAGCAGGCGCCGTTCTCCGCCCACGGCGCGCCCACCAGCAGCGCCGGGCCGCCGTCGGCCGTCTCGCGGGCGAGGTCCTCCAGCGCGGCGCGGCAGGCTTCCTGAAAGGCGGGCTTCAGCACCAGATCCTCCGGCGGATAGCCGGACAGGAAGAGTTCAGAGAACATCACAAGGTCGGCGCCCTGCCCGGCCGCCGTGGCGCGCGCGTCGCGGACGCGCCGGGCGTTGCCGGCGATGTCGCCGACGATGCAGCCGATCTGGGCGAGGGCGATGACGAGACGGTCGACGGGTTTCGGGCTCATCCTGCGGATTTAGCTCGCAGCCACGTCCCCGGCAATGCCCGCCGCGAGCGGAAAGCGCAGATCGCACAGGTCCGCGCGAAGCTTCGCGGGGTCGGTGAACGCGAGCGCATGAAAACCGAGCGCCTGCGCGGCGGCCACGTTGGCGAGATTGTCGTCGATGAACGCGCAATCGTGCGCCCGCAGGCCGTGCCGTTCGAGGAACAGGCGGAAGATCGCCGGATCAGGCTTCACGAGGCGCTCGCGGCCCGAGACGACGACGCCCAGAAACCCCTGCAGGAAGGGATACAGCGCGCACGTCTCGTCGAACTTTTCGGCCGGAAAATTGGTGATCGCATAGGTGGGCACGCCGGCCGCCCTCAGGTCTTCAAGAATATCCACCGTCCCCTGGATGGCGCCCGTGAGCGTCTCCTGCCAGCGCGGATCATAGGCGCGGATGGCGGCCGCATATTGGGGATAGAGCGCCGTGCGCTCGGCGATGGCCTGCGCGTAGGTGGCGCCGGCGTCGAGCTGCGCGTGCCAGTCGTGAGGGCACACGCGGGCGAGAAAGTCGCCAAGCTCGTCTTCGCGCACCAGCTTGCGGAACAGCGCGCCCATGTCCCAGCGCAGCAGGACGTTGCCGATGTCGAAGACTGCGATCGTTGGCGCCATGGAGGGCTCTTGGTGCGATGGACGGAGCGTGGCTCCATCCATCAGCGCTACGCCGCGACGCCTTCTCCCACAAGAGGAGAAGGCCCGGGGATCAGGCCATCTTGTTCACGAGTTCGCCCAGCCCCTCGACGCGCACGCGAACGACGTCGCCCGGCTTGAGGAACTCGCCGCGTCCGTTGCCGACGCCGTCGGGCGTGCCCGTCATGATGACGTCGCCGGGATAGAGCGTGATCCGGCTCGACAGGAACGCGATCTGCTCGCGGATGTTGAAGATCATGTGCTTCGTGCTGGAGTTCTGTTTCATCACGCCATTGATGTCGAGCTCAATGCCGAGATTGTGCGGGTCCTTCACGTCGCGCGCCAGGGTGATCCACGGGCCCATCGGGCATGCGCCGTCGAACGACTTGTGGGACGTCCAGTCGGTGGCGAACAACGAGCCGGGAGGCGCCGCGGCGCGGCGGCCGAGGTCGCGGGCCGACAGGTCGTTGGAGACCAGATAGCCGGCCACGTACTTCAGCGCGTCCTTCTCGGCGACGTTGCTGGCCTTGCGGCCGATCACGACCGCCAGTTCGGCTTCCCAGTCGACCTTCTTGGAGGCCGCGGGCAGCTTCACCGGCTGGTTGGGGCCGACGACCGAACGCGACGACTTGATGAAGTGCCAGGGCTCAAGGCCGAGGTCGTGCGGGTCCGGCGGCGGCGGCTCGCCCTTGACGCGCGCCATCTCGGCGGCGTGGTCGCCGTAGTTCGACCCGGCGCAATAAACAGCGCCCGGCAAGGGAATCGGAGCCAGCAACTTGGCCTTCGCGAGCGGCTGCCCGCGCACGCCCTGGCGCGCCGCGATGGCGTCGAGGCGCGGACGCGCCTTGGTCCAGTCGTTGAGGATGCCCTGAACGGTTTCGTCGGCTTTCACGCGAGTCGCCTTGGCGACGTCGATGAGCCGTTCGCCGACGATGATGGCCGCGCGCGGCCCATCGGCGGATTGATAGGTAGCCAGTTTGAAAGTCATAGCGCCCCCCGGATTGAAGTCGTTGCATCGTTCTAGTCGCAAACCCTGCGCGCTGTCACGCGCCGGGTGGCCGGAACGCGCGCCCAAGGCCCTGCGCGGGAGAATGACTGACGATGACTTACAAAGTATTCGTCCCGTTATACGCAAACACCTTAAAGTATAGGCTTGAGCTGAGCAATATACGTCAGGCGAATAGTTGCAATTTGGCAACCCTGTTGGAACAAACGTAACCGAACAGTCGTGTTTGGGCTCGCTTTACAGGCTCTCAGGAGTTAGAGATTCGTCCGGGGGTTAACCACGGCTTGTCGAACAAGATAAACTCCACCTGAGAGGAACTTCATGCGTAAACTTCTCCTGAGCTCAGTCGCGCTCGCTTCCATGTCCGCAGCGGCCTTCGCGGCCGACCTGCCGCGCCGTGAAGCCGCTCCGGCTCCCGCGCCGATTTACGCGGCTCCGATCTTCACCTGGACCGGCTTCTACGTCGGCCTGAACGCCGGCGTCGCCTTCGGCGGCGATCGCGGCAACCTGGGAATCATCGCCACTGGCGATCAGTCCACGTACTACAGCACAGAATACAACCGTTATTACGGCGCGCTCGGCCGTAACGACGACAACAACACTGCGTTCACGGGCGGCGTGCAGGCTGGTTACAACTGGCAGTTCGGCGCCATGGTGCTCGGCATCGAAACCGACATCAACTATCGCGGCCACAGCAACAACGACTCGTTCGGGTTCGCGATCCCCAGCACTGGCTACAGCTTCGCCTACAACGGCGACAAAGGCGGCAACTGGTTCGGCACGCTGCGTCCGCGCATCGGCTTCGCCATGGACCGCACCCTGCTGTACGTGACCGGCGGTCTCGCCTACGGCAAGACGGGCGGCGGCGGTTCTGCCTACGTGTACGAGACGGCCACGGGCATCCCGCTCAACGGCTATTCGTGGGGCTCGAGCAACAGCGGCACCAACTGGGGCTGGACCCTGGGCGCTGGCGTCGAGCATGCGTTCAGCAACAACTGGACCGCCAAGCTCGAATACCTCTACGTGGACCTCGACAAGGGCGACAAGACCCTCGTCGGCCCGGTCGGCACCCCGATCACGTTCGTCAACGATCGCAAGGACACGTTCAGCGTGGTCCGCGTCGGCCTGAACTACAAGTTCGGCGGCCCGGCGTACGGCGCTTCGCCGGTTCTGGCCCGCTACTAAGTCGAGAAGCCCTAAACGGCGAACTCCCGAGAGAGCCCGGCGCAAGCCGGGCTCTTTTGGCATTTTGCGCCTTCACTGGCGCGCAGCCACTGTTTTCATCCGCAACGCTTGCCTCCCCCCTGCCCGGCGTGGCAAGCGAACGGCATGTCCGACACAGCGCCCCGCTCCGCCCCCCGCATCTCGTTCGTTTCGCTCGGCTGCCCCAAGGCGCTGGTGGATTCAGAACGCATCATCACGCGCCTGCGCGCCGAGGGGTACGAACTCACCAAGAGCCACACGGGCGCCGACGCCGTGGTGGTGAACACCTGCGGCTTCCTCGATTCCGCCAAGCGCGAGTCGCTCGAGGCCATCGGGGCCGCGCTGGGGGAAAACGGGAAGGTCATCGTGACCGGCTGCATGGGCGCCCAGCCCGAGCAGATTCGCGCGCAGTATCCCAACGTGCTCGCGATCTCGGGTCCGCAGGCCTACGAGAGCGTGATGGATGCCGTGCACGAAGCCGTGCCGCCCGCGCACGATCCCTTCCTGGACCTCGTGCCGCCGCAAGGCGTGAAGCTGACGCCGCGCCATTACGCCTACCTGAAGATTTCGGAGGGCTGCAACAACACCTGCTCTTTCTGCATCATCCCCGAACTGCGCGGCAAGCTGGTGTCGCGCTCGGCCGGCGACGTGCTGCGCGAGGCCGAAAAGCTCGTGAAGGCAGGCGTGAAGGAATTGCTGGTCATCTCGCAGGACACGTCCGCCTACGGGGTGGACCTGCGCTACAGCGAATCCATGTGGCAGGACCGCAGCGTGCGCGCGCGCTTCCTCGACCTGTCGCGGGAGCTGGGCTCGCTGGGCGCGTGGGTGCGCATGCACTACGTCTATCCCTACCCGCACGTGGACGACGTCATCGAGCTGATGGCCGAGGGGCTCATCCTGCCCTACCTCGACGTGCCCTTCCAGCACGCCTCCCCCAAGGTCCTGAAGGCCATGAAGCGCCCCGGCAACCAGGAGAAGACGCTGGAGCGGGTGAAGCGCTGGCGCGAGATCTGCCCCGACATGGCGATTCGCTCCACGTTCATCGTCGGCTTCCCGGGCGAGACGGAAGAAGACTTTGAACTGCTGCTCGAGTGGCTGAAGGAGGCCAAGCTCGATCGCGTGGGCGCCTTCAAGTATGAGCCCGTCTCCGGCGCGGCCGCCAACGACCTCGGGCTGCCGGCCGTGCCGGAAGACGAAAAGGAGCGCCGCTACAAGCGCTTCATGGAAACCCAGCAGGCCATCAGCGCGCGCATCCTGAAGAACAAGGTCGGCAAGCGCGTGCAGGCCATCGTGGACGAGGCCGGGCCCAGCGTGGCGCGGGGGCGCACGAAGTCCGACGCGCCGGAGATCGACGGCTCGATCTACATCTCTTCGCGCCGCCCGCTGCGGCCCGGCGATATCGTCAGCGTGAAGGTGGAACGCGCCGACGCCTACGACCTGCACGGCGTCGCCGTCTGAGGCGCCCGGAAGCCAAGGCGCCTCATTTGACGCCAGCAAAGCTCAACGCCTAGGCGCCCCGCGCAAGCGCCGCTCATCTGTGCACGATTCGCCCATTCGGCAGGCACCGAGTCTGCGGCGCCTCGCCAGAGGGCATGACGGCGTGAGCGTCGCCAAGCGGCGGCTTGGCATACTGGTTGCTTACATCTCTCCCAAGAAGACAGGGAGACAATGATGAGCATGTTTCGCAATCCGTTCGACCCGAGCGCCAGCCTCGCCAAGGGCTGTTCCTGCGGCGCCCATGACAGCCAGGCCGCCCACGAGCGGTCGTTCAAGGCTGAAGCGGTGGACAGCGCCGGAGCGTCCGACGAGGCCCATTACGAGCGAATCGTGCAGTCGGCCGTCCTGCGGGCCATGTTTCCCGTCGACGCCCAGCGCCGCGCTTTCCTGGGCGCCGTAGGCTGGTCGACGGCTGCGGCGGCCATTTCCTCCATGTTCCCCATGGGGCTGGCGACCGAAGCGTTCGCCCAGTCCGGCCCCATCGAGAAGAAGGCCCTGAAGGTCGGCTTCATCCCGATCACCTGCGCCACTCCCATCATCATGGCCGACCCGCTGGGCTTCTATAAGAAGCACGGCCTCGACGTCGAAGTGGTGAAGACCGCCGGTTGGGCGGTCATTCGCGACAAGACGCTCAACAAGGAATACGACGACGCCCACATGCTGGCGCCCATGCCGCTCGCCATCACCATGGGCATCGGCTCGAACCCCGTGCCGTTCGCGATGGGCGCGATCGAGAACGTCAACGGCCAGGCGATCACGCTCGCCATGAAGCACAAGGACAAGCGCGACCCGAAGGACTGGAAGGGCTTCAAGTTCGGCGTGCCGTTCGACTATTCCATGCACAATTACCTGCTGCGCTATTACCTCGCGGAAGCAGGGCTCGACCCCGACAAGGACGTGCAGATTCGCTCGGTCCCGCCGGCTGAAATGGTCGCCAACCTGCGCGCCGACAACATCGACGGCTTCCTGGGGCCGGACCCCTTCAACCAGCGCGCGGTCTACGACGGCGTCGGCTTCCTCCATGTCCTCACGAAGGAATTGTGGGACGGGCATCCGTGCTGCGCCTTCGCGGCCAGCCGCGAGTTCATCTCGACCAACCCGAACACCTATGCGGCGCTGCTGAAAGCCGTCATCGACGCCACCGCGTACGCAGCCAAGGCCGAGAACCGCAAGCAGATCGCGGAAGCCATCGCGCCCGCCAATTATCTCAACCAGCCCCAGGTGGTGCTGGAGCAGATTCTCACCGGCACCTACGCGGACGGCCTCGGCAACGTGAAGAAGGACCCGAACCGCATCCAGTTCGATCCCTTCCCCTGGCAGTCGTTCGCCGTGTGGATCCTCACGCAGATGAAGCGCTGGGGCCAGATCAAGGGCGACGTGGATTATCAGGGCGTCGCCCAGCAGGTCTATCTCGCCACCGACGCCGCCAAGCTGATGAAGGAAGTCGGCCTCGCCCCGCCCGCCGCCACGACGAAGACCTTCGTGGTGATGGGCAAGACGTTCGATCCCGCAAAGCCCGAAGCCTACCTCGACGGCTTCGCGATCAAGCGCACCTGAGGGGACCATGCTGGCTTCGCTCAACGCGCGCGCGACCCTCGTGTCGGCGCTGATCCTGTTCGCCTTCCTGCTCGCCTGGCACATGGGCGTGCAGGGCTCCAAGGCCGTCGCGCCGATGGACCCGGAATACGCAAAGCTCATGGGGCTCACCGCCACCCAGGGCAAGTCGGCCATGCCGGGGCCCATCGACGTGGGGTTGAAAATCTGGGAGCACCTGAACCAGCCGTTCTATGATCGCGGCCCCAACGACAAGGGCGTGGGCATCCAGCTCGCGTTCTCCCTTGGCCGCGTCCTGCTCGGCTATTTCCTGGCGGTCCTCATCGCCCTGCCGGTCGGCTTCCTCATCGGCATGTCGCCGCTGATGAACCGGGCGCTGGATCCGTTCATCCAGGTGATGAAGCCGATCTCGCCGCTCGCGTGGATGCCGCTGGCCCTCTACACGATCAAGGACTCCGCCATCTCGGCCATCTTCGTGATTTTCATCTGCTCCATCTGGCCGATGATGATCAACACGGCCTTCGGCGTCTCGGCCGTCCGGAAGGAATGGCTGAACGTGGCGCGCACGCTGGAAGTGACCCCCCTGCGCAAGGCGTTCACCATCATCCTGCCGGCGGCGGCGCCGACGATCCTCACCGGCATGCGCATCTCCATCGGCATCGCCTGGCTGGTGATCGTGGCGGCGGAGATGCTCGTGGGCGGCACCGGCATCGGCTACTTCGTCTGGAACGAGTGGAACAACCTCTCCATCACCAATGTGATCGTGGCCATTCTGCTCATCGGCGTCGTCGGGATGATCCTCGACCAGACGCTGGCGCGCGTGGCCCGCATCGTCACCTATCCGGAATGACGCCGTGAGCAACAAATTCATCTCCATCGAAGGCATCGCCCGGCATTATCCCAAGCCCGGCGGCGGCAGGACCACGATTTTCGAGGACCTCTGGTTCTCGATGCCGCGCGGGGACTTCTGCTGCATCATCGGGCACTCCGGCTGCGGCAAGACCACGGTGCTCAACACGCTCGCAGGTCTTGAGCTGCCGGACGAAGGCGTGAACGTCGTCGACGGGCGCGCCATCGAGGGCCCGTCGCTGGACCGCGCGGTGATCTTCCAGGGCCACTCGCTGCTGCCCTGGCGCACTGTGCTGGGCAACGTCGCCTATGCGGTCTCGTCCAAGTGGCGCGACTGGAGCCGCGAGAAGGTGAACGCGCACGCCATGCGCTTCATCGAACTCGTGGGCCTGAAGGGCAACGAGCTGAAGAAGCCGTCCGAACTCTCGGGGGGCATGAAGCAGCGCGTCGGCATCGCCCGGGCGCTGTCCATCGAGCCCAAGATCCTGCTGATGGACGAGCCCTTCTCGGCGCTGGACGCGCTCACGCGCGGCTCGCTGCAGGACGAGGTGCGCCGCATCTGCACGGACACCGGGCAGACCGCGTTCATGATCACCCATGACGTGGACGAAGCGATCTACCTCGCGGACCGCATCATCCTGATGACCAACGGTCCCGGGGCGATGATCGCGGAAGTGGTCGAGAACCCGCTCTCGCGCGACCGCCGCCGCATCGACCTGCACAAGTCCGCGGACTACTACCCCCTGCGCAACCACCTGATCGACTTTCTGGTGACGCGCTCGAAGACCTTCGCGGACGAACTGCCCGCCGGCTACGACAAGAAGCGCCCGCCCGTGGTGCGCCCCTGCGCGGAGCCCCCCGTTCCCCCCGGCGACGCCCGCAAGGTCGCCTGAGTTTCATTCCCCAACGCCAAGGAGACGACGATGAAGCGCGAACAACTCACCGAGAAGATCCTCGACATCAAGCGCGAGAAGGGCTGGACCTGGAAGCACATCACCACCGAGATCGGCGGCATGTCCGAAGTGCTGGTCGTCGGCGCGCTGCTGGGCCAGATGAAGCTCGTGAAGCCGCTGGCCGAGAAAGCCGCGGCCCTGTTCGGCCTGTCCGAGATCGAGAAGCGCATGCTCAACGAAGTGCCCTATCGCGGCACGCAGATGCCCCCCACGGACCCGCTCATCTACCGTTTCTATGAGATGGTGATGGTGAACGGCCCGGCCTGGAAGGCGCTGATCGAGGAAGAATACGGCGACGGCATCATGTCGGCCATCGACTTCGACATCACCATGGAGCGCCAGCCGAACCCCAAGGGCGACCGCGTCAAGCTGACGATGTCGGGCAAGTTCCTTCCGTACAAGTATTACGGCAACGAACAGGGCATTCCCGAGTACGGCTTCAAGGAAAGCTGAGAGCGCCGCAGTTCACCGCGACTGCGTCCACTTCCCCGATCCGGGGTCCACGGGCAAACGCTTCAAGCAAGCGGCTCTGGATCCCGGGTTTTGCTGCGCGGCCCCGGAAAAGTTGGGAGCTGCGGAGAGTTCGGAACTCGCTCCCTAAATGTGCTCCACGGCCACGATTCCCGGGATCGCCTTGATGGCGCCGGCGATCTGCGGGCTCACCATGTAGCGGCCCTTGAGTTTCACCTCGACCTCGCTGCGATCGCGCTCCAGCATGATGACGAGGGACACTTCGCCCTCCCCCTTCTGGCCGAGGCGCTGAACGAGCGACGGCAAGGGCTCGCGGTCGCGCACGAAGATGCGCAGGCCCTTTTGCACGCGGTTGGCGGCCTTATCGAGCGGTTCGGCGGTGACGATGCGGGCGCGCACGTCCTCGCCCTCGACGTTCGCCTGCAGGGTCACGAGCACCACGGAGCCCTTTTCCAGCATGTCGCGATACTGGTTCAGCGCCTCCTGGAACATGATGGCCTCGTACTGGCCGGACGCGTCCGACAGGGTGACGATGCCCATCTTGTTGCCGGTCTTGGTGCGCCTCTCCTGCCGGTCCAGCACGGTTGCGGCGAGGCGCGCGGACGAGGCGCCCTTCTTCACCGCCCGGGCGAAGTCCACCCAGCGCTCCACGCGCAGGCGCTGGAGCACGCCCTCGTAATCGTCCAGCGGGTGGCCCGACAGGAAGAAGCCGACCGAGTCGAACTCACGCTTCAGCCGCTCAGCCGGGGTCCATGTCTGGGTGCGCGGGATGTTGATGCGCTCGGGCTCGGCGCCGCCGAACAGGCCGCTCTGCCCGGCCGCCTCCTCGGCCTGGGTACGGTTGGCCACCGCCAGCACCGTCTCCATGGCGGCGAACGCGCGCGCGCGGTCCGGCTCGAACTCGTCGAAGGCGCCGGCGGCCGCGAGGCTTTCCAGCACTTTCTTGTTCACCTCGCGCGGCGAGATGCGGCGCGCGAAATCGCCGATGTCGCGGAACGGCCGGTCGCCGCGCGCGGCCACCAGCGCCAGCGCCTGCCCCTCGCCCACGCCCTTCACGGCTGACAGCGCGTAGCGGATGGCGAACTTCGGCGCCCCTTCGGCGTCCAGTCCGTCGGGCTGCACCTCAAAATCGACGCCAGACCGGTTGACCGAGGGCGGCTCCACCTTGATGCCGAGGCGGCGGGCCTCGTTGCGGAATTCCGCCAGCTTGTCGGTGTTGCCCTTGTCGAGCGTCATGGACGCCGCGATGAACTCGACCGGATAGTTCGCCTTGAACCAACCGGTCTGATAGGCGATCAGCGCGTAGGCGGCCGCGTGGCTCTTGTTGAAGCCGTAGTCGGCGAACTTCGCCAGCAGGTCGAAGATCTCGTTCGACTTCACCTTCGGGATGCCGCGCTCCACGGCGCCGCGCACGAAGCGGTCGCGCTGCGCGTCCATCTCCGCCTTGATCTTCTTGCCCATGGCGCGGCGCAGCAGGTCCGCCTCGCCCAGCGAATAGCCGGAGAGGATCTGCGCGATGGTCATCACCTGCTCCTGGTAGATGATGACGCCGAACGTCTCCTTCAGCACCGGCTCCATGAGCGGATGGATGTAATCGGGCGGCGTGTCGCCGTGCTTCACCGCGCAATAGAGCGGGATGTTGGCCATGGGGCCCGGTCGATAGAGCGCCACGAGGGCGACGATGTCCTCCAGGCGGTCGGCGCGCATTTCCGCGAGCGCCTTGCGCATGCCGGCGCTTTCCACCTGGAACACCCCGACGGTTTCGCCGCGTCCCAGCATCTCGTAGGTGCGCTTGTCGTCGAGCGGAATCTTCTCGATCTCCACATGGACGCCGCGCTGGGCGATCAGCTTCACGGTGGTGGAGAGGGTCGTGAGGGTCTTCAGGCCGAGGAAGTCGAACTTCACCAGGCCCGCGGGCTCCACCCATTTCATGTTGAACTGGGTGGCGGGCATGTCGGAGCGCGGGTCGCGGTAGAGCGGAACGAGCTCTTCCAGCGGCCGGTCGCCGATGACGATGCCGGCCGCGTGGGTCGAAGCGTTCGAGTAGAGCCCTTCGAGCTTCTTGGCGATGTCGATGAGGTTCGCGACCCGCTCGTCGGAGTCCACGGCCTCGCGCAGGCGCGGCTCGGTCTCCACCGCCTCCGCCAGCGAGACGGGCTTGGCGGGGTTCTGGGGCACCAGCTTGGCGAGCTTGTCCACCTGGCCGAGCGGCATTTCGAGCACGCGGCCCACGTTGCGCATCACGCCGCGCGCGAGGAACGAGCCGAACGTAATGATCTGCGCCACGCGATCCGCCCCATAGCGCTTGCGCACGTAGGCGATGACCTCGTCGCGGCGCGTCTGGCAAAAGTCGATGTCGAAGTCGGGCATCGACACGCGCTCGGGATTGAGGAAGCGCTCGAACAGCAGGCCGAACCGCATCGGATCAAGATCCGTGATGGTCAGCGACCACGCCACCAGCGAGCCGGCGCCCGAGCCGCGCCCCGGCCCCACCGGAATGCCCTGGGACTTCGCGTATTTGATGAAGTCCGCCACGATGAGGAAGTAGCCCGGGAACTGCATCTTCACGATGATGCCCAGCTCGAACTCCAGCCGCTCGCGATAGTCGCTCTCGCCCAGCTCCGGCGCCATGCCGTGCACCGCGAGGCGCGCCGTGAGCCCCTCCTGCGCCTGGCGCCGCAGCTCCGCCACTTCGTCCAGCGGCGCGCCGTCGAGGGAGGTGAAGCGCGGCAGGATGGGGCCGCGCGTGCGCGGGCGATGGCTGCACCGCATAGCGATCTCGACCGTGCGCTCCAGCGCTTCCGGCAGGTCGGCGAACAGGGTGCGCATCTCGTCGCGGGTCTTGAACCGGTGCTCGGGGGTCAGCTGGCGGCGCTCCGACGTGCTGATGGTCGATCCGTCCGAGATGCACAGCAGCGCGTCATGGGCCTCGTAGTCCGAAAGCGCGGCGAAGAACGGCTCGTTGGTGGCCACGATGGGCAGCGAGCGGCGGTAGGCGAGATCCAGAAGGCCCGGCTCGACCAGCTTCTGGCTCTCCATGCCGTGGCGCTGCAATTCCACGTAGAGCCGGTTGGGGAACATCGCCTCCATGCGCGCCAGCCGCTGCTCTGCCTGGTCGAGCCGGCTGTCGGCGAGCAGGACGTCGATGATTCCGCTGGGGCCGCCCGTCAGGGCGATCAGGCCTTGCGCGCAGGTCTCAAGCCCCGCCAGCGTGACGTGCGGCGTGTCGCCCGCCTCAGGCTCGATCCACGCGCGCGAGGCGAGCTTCATCAGGTTGGCGTAGCCTTCGGCGGTCTGGGCCAGCAGCACGAGCGCGGCGCGCCCGGCGTGTGGGTCGTCCGCCCGGGCGCCGAGCTTCTTGCCGTCGCCGAAATCGATAGTGAGATGGCAGCCGATGATGGGCTGCACGCCCGCCTTGGAGACCTTCTCGGAGAACTCGAGCGCGCCGAACAGATTGTTCGTGTCGGTGATGGCGAGCGCGGGCTGCTTGTCCGCCTTCGCGAAGTCGATCAGCTTGCCGATGCCCAGCGCGCCCTCGCGCAGCGAGAACGAGGTGTGGGTGTGCAGATGCACGAACCCGACCTCGCGCACCACGTCGCGCAGGATCTTGCCGGGGCCGGTTGCGTCGTTCATCGCTGTCGCTCTCCGCCACGGTCCGCAAGGCCGACGCGCCGTCGCCCTGCGTCACGGATCGCCTCGCGCTCCGAACGTGGAGCGCGGATCATCGCGGATTCGCCTGCGCGCCGCGAGCAAAACCGCGCGCCGTCCCCAGCTATGCGACCATGAAGATGAAGGTCAGGAAGGCCGCCAGGGCGGTGAGTTCGGTAACGTCGGCGATGATGCTGCGAACCATGGCGTCTCTCCTTCGTGTCTGCGTCCTGCGGGTTTGTCGTTTCTTGTTCGTTCCTGTTTGTACCAGTTTTGTTCTAATTATCCACCCCCGGCTTGTCCAATGGTTAATCCCCGCCGGAACGCGCCCCGGATCGCCGCGTTGACCGGCGGAACGAGGGGAGGTTCGCGATGATGGACCGCTACACAGCCCGCGCGCTTGTCGAAGCCGGGCAGATGTCGTCAGAGGAATATCTGCGCCTCTTCGGCGAAGAGATCCGGGCCTCGACGGAAGCCATTCGCGCGGAGCACGCGGCCAAGAAGCGGGAGCTCGCCGCGCAGGCCGCCCGCGCCAATCAGGAAGAGGCCGGCCAGTCGGCAGCCGTGGGCCCGGCGCAGCCGCTGGGCGACCCGGAGCGCGGCTAAGGGGCGCGGCCGATTAACGAAAGCTGAAGCGGCGGCGGGGCCGAGGCGCCCCGTTCCGGGATTGCTGGCACGGGCGCGGAACAACCCATGTCCGAATCGGGGTCGCGCAAAGCGCGCAGGCTCAGGGGTTAACGGACCGCCATTGCCGCCAGCCCGCTTCGCGCAATTCGCACGCGGGACACGCGCCGCAGCCGTAACCCCAGTCATGCAGATGGCTGCGCTCGCCCGCATAGCAGGTGTGGGTGGCGGTGCGGATCAACTCCACCAGGGGCTCTGCGCCAAGCTCGTGCGCGAGCGCCCAGGTCTGCGCCTTGTCTATCCACATCAGCGGCGTCTCCAGCACAAGCCGGCGATCGAGACCCAGGCTCAGCGCCACTTGCAGCGCCTTGATGGTGTCGTCGCGGCAGTCGGGATATCCGGAATAATCCGTCTCGCAGACGCCGGTGACGATGCGCTTGAGGCCGCGACGGTAGGCGAGCGCGGCGGCGAACGTCAGGAAGATGATGTTGCGGCCCGGCACGAAGGAATTGGGCAGCCCGTCGGCCTGCATCTGGAACGCGATGTCCTGCGTCAGCGACGTCTGCGACACCGCCGCCAACGCGTCGATGCGCAGCATGTGGTCCTCGCCAAGCCTTGCGCCCCAGCGGGGAAAGGTTTCGCGCACTTGCGCCAGCACGTCCGTGCGGCATTCAAGTTCGACCGCGTGACGCTGGCCGTAGTCGAAGCCGATGGTCTCGACGCGTTCGTAGCGCTCCAGCGCCCAGGCGAGACAGGTGGTGGAATCCTGGCCGCCCGAAAACAGCACGAGAGCGGCGTCCGCCATCCGCTCTATTCCATTTCGACCACAAGGCCGTCGCGCAGCGTCACGCGGCGGTCCATGCGGTTCGCCAGCTCCATGTTGTGCGTGGCGACGAGCGCCGCCAGCCCGGTCGCCTGCACGAGTTGCGTCAGCGCGCCGAAGACATGATCGGCCGTCTTGGGGTCGAGATTGCCCGTGGGTTCGTCCGCCAGCAGCAGGCGCGGCGTGTTGGCGACCGCGCGCGCGATGGCGACGCGCTGCTGCTCGCCGCCCGAGAGTTCGGCGGGCCGGTGCTTGAGGCGCGAGCCGAGGCCCAGATAGCCCAGCAACTCGCCCGCCCGCTCGCTCGCCTGAGGCCGCGTGAGGCCGCGGATCATCTGCGGCAGCATGACGTTTTCCTGCGCGGAGAACTCCGGCAGCAGGTGATGGAACTGGTAGACGAAGCCGATCTCGGTGCGCCGCAGCGCGGTGCGCTCGGCGTCTTCCATGTGGGCCGTCGGCACGTGCCCCAGGTAGACCTCGCCGCCGTCCGGCCGCTCCAGCAGGCCCGCGATATGGAGCAGCGTGGACTTGCCCGCGCCTGAAGGCGCGACCAGCGCGACGGACTGGCCCGGCCACAGCGCCAGTTCGGCGCCGCGCAGGATTTCAAGCTCGCCGTCCGCCTGGCGGTACGTGCGCACGACCTGTTGCAGGTAGAGAACGGGATCGCTCAAGCGGCTCACTCGTAACGGAGGGCTTCGACAGGATCGAGCTTCGCCGCCTGCCATGCCGGGAAAATGGTGGCGATGAGCGACAGGCCCAGAGCCAGCAAGACGATGAGCGCCACGTCGCCGAAGATCACCACGGAAGGCAAGCGGCTCAGGAAGTAGAAGTTGGGATCGAACAGGTTCAGCCCCAGCATCGAGTTCAGCCCCTGGCGCAGCGGCTCAAGGTTCTTGGCGACCAGCAGCCCCAGCAGGAAGCCCGCCAGCGTGCCCGAGACGCCGATGGCGGAGCCGGTGATGAGGAAGATGCGCAGGATGGCTCCCCGCGTCGCCCCCATGGTGCGCAGGATCGCGATGGCGCGGCCCTTGTCCTTCACCAGCATGGTGAGGCCCGAGATGATGTTCAGGGCCGCCACGAGCACGATGAGCGTGAGGATGAAGAACATCACGGTGCGTTCGACCTTCAGCGCCTCGAAGAACGATTTGTTGCGCTGGCGCCAGTCGGTCATGATCATGGGGCGTCCGAGGCTGGCGTCGAGCCGCTGGCGCATCTCGTCCATGTTCTCGGGCTCGTCCACGAACGCCTCGATGAGCGAGGCCTCGCCCTCCTTGTTGAAGAAGGCCTGGGCCTCCTCGAACGGCATGAACACGAAGATGCCGTCGAACTCCGACACGCCGATCTGGAAGATCGCCGTCACCGGATAGGACTTGATGCGCGGCGCGATGCCGAACGGCGTCTGGGAGCCGCGCGCCGTGAGGATCGTGACCCGGTCGCCGATGCGCACCGACAGGTTCTCGGCGAGCTTCTGGCCGATGGCGACGCCCTCGACCGTGTCGAACCCGTCCAGCGAGCCCTGCTTGACGTTCTCGGCGATGCCCGGAAGGCGCTTGATGTCTTTCTCGCGGATGCCGCGCACCAGCGCGCCCGCCTGCTGGTAGGGCGAGGACACGCCCGCCGCGCTCTCCACCATGGGCAGCGCGACCTTCACGCCCTTCACCTTCGCGATGCGATCGATCACCTCGTCGTAATCGTTCAGCGGCGTCTCGGCGCCCTGCAGGAACACATGGCCGTTGATGCCGATGATCTTGCTCATCAGCTCGATGTGAAACCCGTTCATCACCGACATGACGACGATGAGCGTCGCCACCCCCAGCGAGATGCCGAGGAACGAGA
>JAQGJX010000092.1 GCA_028290405.1 Hyphomicrobiales bacterium | reverse complement strand
TTCGACGCGTTCCTTGCGGGCGCGCGATTCGTCCGACCTGTCGCGATCGCCGCCGCGCGAGCGGCCCCGGGCTCCGTCCCGCTCCGCGCCGCGACGGCGCGACATACGCTCGGAATCCACCGGGACGTCGCCCAGTTCGTTCATTTTCGGGCCCTGCCATTCGACGTCGAGCTTGATGAGGCGCTCGATGGCGTCGATGTGCTTGGTGTCTTCGGGGGTCACGATGGAGATCGCCGTGCCCGTCTTGCCGGCGCGGCCGGTGCGGCCGATGCGGTGAACGTAGTCGTCCGCATGGATCGGCACGTCGAAGTTGAAGACGTGGCTCACGTCCGGAATGTCGAGGCCGCGGGCCGCGACGTCCGAGCAGACGAGGAGCGACACGTCGCCCTTCTTGAAGGCGTCGAGGGAGGCGGTGCGCGCCCCCTGGTCCATGTCGCCATGCAGCGCGCCGACCGAGAAGCCGTGCTTGCTGAGAGACTTGTGCAGGATGGCGACGTCGCGCTTGCGGTTCGAGAAGATGATCGCGTTGCGGAAGTCGTCCGCGGTCTTGATGAGCTGGCGCAGGGTCTCGCGCTTGGCGCCGCCGCCGTGGGAGGCGACGAAGATCTGCTTGATCGTCGCCGCCGTCGTGCCGACCCGCGCCACTTCAATGCGCACAGGGTTGGTCAGGAACTGTTCGGTCAGGCGCGTGATTTCCGGCGGCATGGTGGCCGAGAAGAACAGCGTCTGGCGCGTGAAGGGCACGAGCTTGCAGATTTTCTCGATGTCCGGGATGAAGCCCATGTCGAGCATGCGGTCGGCTTCGTCGATGACGAGGATTTCGATGCCCGTGAGCAGCAGCTTGCCGCGCTCCTGGAAGTCGAGCAGGCGCCCCGGCGTGGCGATCAGCACGTCGGCGCCGCGCATGATCTTGGTTTCCTGGTCCCCGAAGGAGACGCCGCCGATCAGCAGGGCCACGTTGAGCTTGTGGTTCACGCCGTACTTGATGAAGCTTTCCTCGACCTGCGCCGCAAGCTCGCGGGTGGGTTCGAGGATGAGGGTGCGCGGCATGCGCGCCCTTGCGCGGCCGCTTTCGAGGCGGGAGAGCATGGGCAGCGTGAACGCCGCCGTCTTGCCTGTCCCCGTCTGGGCGATGCCCAGGATATCGCGCCCCTGGAGCGCCTGGGGGATGGCCTGCTCCTGAATCGGCGTGGGGTCCGTGTAACCAGCGGCGGTGACAGCCGCTAAAACCTTCTCGCTAAGTCCGAGATCGTTGAAAGACATTCCTTGGCCTTGTGTGTGGCCTGTACGGAGGGGCGGGCGTCGCACGCAACTAGCGCGATTCGCAGCCTCGGGCCGCCAGATACGCGTCCGGTCGGGAGAAATTACGCCGCACTCTTTGCGACGGAACGGGCGGCGGGCACGCGCGGGCCTCAGCATCACCGAAGCCACACATAGGCTCACTGGCCGGGAAGTCAATCGGAAAGACTTCCCGGGCGCGGGCTGAGCGACGATTCAGCCCTTTAATCGCACGTCAATGCTGCGGCATGCCCTGGGAGGGGTCCGTGAGCACGTTTTTGATCGGCTGCTTGATGCTGGCCACCGGCGTCGTGTCGCGCTGCCAGAACCAGCGCCGCAGCACAGGTTCTTCGGGGCGGGGGAGCTGGGCGACGCGGCGGGACATGTCCGTCGGCTGGCCGGCGAGCCCGCCCTGGACGGGGGTCGCCCGCATGGCGAAGGCCGCCTGTGGGGTCTGCTTGGTCGCCGTGTCGAGGAAGCCCGCGCCGGTGACGGCCACGACGGCCAGCATGGCGCCGCCCCAGGCGAAGTTTTGGACGGAGCCGCGGCGGTCTGCGATGAAATCCTGGAACGTGCGAAAAGGTGCTGACATCAAAAAATGCCTCTCGAGCGCAATCTCTCCACCGTACGCTCGCGTGGTAAATCCGACGTTACGTTACGGCGCAAATTCCTGCCGGGCGGAATACGATTGGAGCCGGGGAGGTGTTACGGTATTCCCCCAGTCCGCTCCCAAGAAGAGGCTCCATGACCCCCACGGCCGCCATCGACCTCACGCCCCTTGCGCTGTTCATGGCTGCGGATCCCGTGGTGAAGACAGTGATGGCGATCCTGCTGTTCTGCTCGGTCTGGTGTTGGGTGCTGACGCTGGAAGCCTTGCTGCGCCTGCGTTTGCTGCGGCGCGACCTGGTCGGCGCCGAGGCGTCCGGCCTGGCCAAGAGCGCGCGCTTTGGCGAAGCGCTGGAGGCGGGCGCGCGCAGCGCCCTCATCGACGTGCCGCTGGAGACCGGCGGCGAGCGCCGCGCGCGCATCGAACGCGCGATCCGCGAGGCGGCGCGGGAGCCTCTGCGCGCCGTGGACCGGGGCTTTCCGGTGCTGGCGACCATTGCGTCCGCCACGCCTTTCATCGGCCTGCTGGGCACCGTCTGGGGCATCATGCGCTCCTTCACGGCGATTGCGGGCAGCAACGACACCAGTCTGGCGGTCGTGGCGCCGGGCATAGCCGAGGCGCTTTCGGCGACCGCGCTCGGGCTGTTCGCCGCCATTCCCGCCGCCGTCGCCTACAATCTGCTGGGCGCCCGGCTCGGCGCGCTGGGCGAGCGCGTGGGGCGCCTCGCGCATGACGCGGCCTCGCGGATCGCCGCCGGCGAGCGCGCCCCGTGAGCGCGGGCCTGCTGGGGCCGGAGCCCGACGGCGAGGGGGGCCCCGTTTACAGGCCGCTCGCCGAAATGAACGTGACGCCGTTCGTGGACGTGATGCTGGTGCTTCTCATCGTCTTCATGGTGACGGCCCCCATGCTGGCGGCGGGCGTGAAGCTGGACCTGCCGCGCGCCCGCAACGCCGCGCCGCTGGACGCCAAGGCGCCGGCGTCCGTCTCCATCACCGCCGATGGGCGCGTGTTCATCGATGGCGCGGAGAGCGCCGACGACGCGCTTGAGGCGCGGTTCGCCGCCATGGCGGCCGCGGACGCGACCCGTGCGGTGCATCTGCGCGCCGACCGGACCGCGCCCCACGGGCGCGTGGTGGACGTGATGAGCCGGATGGGCGCGGCGGGGCTTTCGAAGATCGCCATCGTCGCCGAGCCGGGGCGCAGCCCGGCGCCTGCGCTCGTCGCCCCCTCGGGAGCGCCATGAGCAGGGCGGGAGCGTTCGTCCTGCGCGACTGGCGCGCGCCCCTGTTCGTGCTGGTTGCGGGGCTGCACGCGGGGGGTCTTGCGTGGCTGTCGCGGGGGACGGAGCGGTTCGTGCTGGCGCCGGAGTTCGCCATCGAGGTGACGCTGGCGGCGCCCGCAACCCCTGAGATGGAGCCGTCGTCCGACATCGCCCCGGCGAGCGAGGTGCCGCCACCAGGGGAGCCTGATCGTCAGGAGGTCGCCGAGTCCGCGCCAGAGCCGGCGCCCGAGCCTGATCCTGAGCCGGTTCCGGAACCGCCTGCGGAAGCTGAGCAGGTTGTCACGGCGGCTATTCCCCCCAGCGCGCCGGCGCTTGAGCCTCAGCCGGTTCCCACGCCGGTCCCCAAGCAGCCTGTTGCGCGCCCGGAGCGCAGGCCCGCGCCGCGCGCGGAACCAAAGCCCGTCGAAAAACCCGCCCGGCGACCCGTGCGGGAGACCGCCGAAAGGCCCCGTGGAGAGGCCGCCCAGCCAGCGCCGCGGGCGGCCGCGAGCGCTCCTGCGTCGGCGGCCGCCACCGCCAATTACGGCGCGGCGGTGATGGCCGCGATCCGCAGCCGCGTGTCCTTTCCGCCCGAAGCGCGGGACAGGGTGGGCGGCTTGGTGAGGGTGTCTTTCGTGATCGGCCCGGGCGGCCGGGTCGAGAGCGCCAGCGTGGCCGGCTCGTCGGGCGTTCCGGCGCTTGATCGCGCGGCGCTGGCTGCGGTGCGGGGCATTTCCGCCCCGCCGCCGCCCAATGGCCGCTTCGCCGCCACTGCGCCGATCCGGTTCAACCTGCAATAACGCAGGCGTCCCGCACGTTCAGATATCCTGCTCTTCCGTGGCGGCGAATTTCGCCCGTTCCTGGATGAACGCGAAGCGCGCCTCGGGCTTGTTGCCCATCAGGCGCTCCACGCTGTCCATGGTGGCGTCGCGATCCTCGGGCAGCACGGCGACGCGCAGCAGCGTGCGCTTGCCGCGCTGCATCGTGGTCTCCTTCAATTGCGCGGGCATCATCTCGCCAAGGCCCTTGAAGCGGCTGACCTCGATCTTGCCCTTGCCGGTGAAGAAGCTCTTCGTCAGCTCCGCGCGGTGCGCGTCGTCCCGCGCATAGGCGATCTTCGCGCCCTGCGTGAGCTTGTAGAGCGGCGGCACGGCGATGAAAAGATGACCTTCTTCAATGAGTTTTGGCGTCAACCTCCAGAAGAAGGTGATGAGCAGCGAGGCGATGTGCGCGCCGTCCACGTCTGCGTCCGTCATGATGACGACCTTGCCGTAGCGCAGGTCCGCGGCCCTATAATGCTGGCCGGAGCCGCAGCCGAGCGCGAGCATCAGGTCCGTGAGCTGCTGGTTGCCAGCCAGCTTGTCGCGGGTCGCGGAGGCCACGTTCAGGATCTTCCCGCGCAGCGGCAGCACGGCCTGGGTGGCGCGGTCGCGCGCCTGCTTGGCGGAGCCGCCGGCGGAATCGCCTTCCACGATGAAGATTTCCGAGTTCTCGGACGAGTTGCTGGCGCAATCGGCAAGCTTGCCGGGCAGGCGCAGCTTGCGGCCCGGGGTCTTGCGGGCGACGTCCTTCTCGGCCTTGCGGCGCAGGCGCTCCTCGGCCCGGTCCACCACGAAGTCCAGCACCTTGGCTGCCTGGGTGGGTGAATCCGCCAGCCAATGGTCGAACGCGTCGCGCACCACGCCGTCCACCACGCGGGTGGCCTCGGCGCTCATGAGGCGGCCCTTGTTCTGGCCCTGGAACTCCGGCTCGCGGATGAACACGGAGATCAGGGCCGCGCAACCCGCCATCACGTCGTCGGTGGTGACGTTGGCGACGCGCTTGGTCTGGCCGATGCGCTCGGCGTGGTCCTTGAGGGCGCGCAGCAGCGCGAGCCGCAGGCCCGCCTCATGGGCGCCGCCGTCGGGCGTCGGAATGGTGTTGCAATAGGAATGGACGAACCCATCGTCCTCCGCCAGCCAGGCGACCGCCCATTCCACCGAGCCGTGACCGCCGGATTTGGTCACCTTGCCGCTGAACGTGGTCTCCGCCACGAGGTCCTTGCCCTCGACGTCGGTCGCCAGATAATCGCGCAAGCCGCCGGGGAAGCGGAAGACGGCCTCGGCGGGAACGGCGGAATCGTCCTTCAGCAGCGAGGGATCGCATCTCCAGCGGATTTCGACGCCGCCGAACAGGTAGGCCTTGGAGCGCGCCATGCGGAAGAGGCGCAGCGGCCTGAAGTGCAGCGCCTCGCCGAAGATCTGCGTGTCCGGCTTGAAGCGCACCTTGGTGCCGCGCCGGTTGTGGACGCGGCCGCGATCCTCGAGCTTGGTGACGGGGTGGCCGCGCTCGAAGCTCTGGGCGTAAAGCTGCTGGCCGCGCGCCACCTCCACGTCGAGCCGCGCCGCCAGGGCGTTGACCACCGAGACGCCG
>JAQGJX010000082.1 GCA_028290405.1 Hyphomicrobiales bacterium | reverse complement strand
TCGCAACTTCGGCACGTCGTTCTTTGATCCGGCGGGCGGCGGCGACCCGATCCTGTTCCAGCATCTGTTCTGGTTCTTTGGTCACCCGGAAGTGTACATCCTCATCCTTCCCGGATTCGGCATCATCAGCCACATCGTGTCGACGTTCTCGCGCAAGCCCATCTTCGGCTATCTCGGCATGGCCTACGCCATGGTCGCGATCGGCGTCGTCGGCTTCATCGTGTGGGCGCACCACATGTACACGGTGGGCCTGTCGCTCAACACGCAGCGCTACTTCGTGTTCGCCACGATGGTGATCGCGGTGCCGACGGGCGTGAAGATCTTCTCCTGGATCGCGACGATGTGGGGCGGGTCGATCTCGTTCCGCACGCCGATGATCTGGGCCGTGGGCTTCATCTTCCTGTTCACCGTGGGCGGCGTCACGGGCGTCGTGCTCGCCAACGCGGGCATCGACCGGCAGCTTCACGAGACCTATTACGTGGTGGCGCACTTCCACTACGTGCTGTCCCTGGGCGCCGTGTTCGCGCTGTTCGCGGGCTTCTACTACTGGTTCCCGAAGATGTCGGGCTACATGTACAACGAGACCCTCGGCAAGCTGCACTTCTGGACCATGTTCGTGGGCGTGAACCTCACGTTCTTCCCGCAGCATTTCCTCGGTCTTGCGGGCATGCCGCGCCGGTACGTGGACTACCCGGACGCGTTCCTGCTGTGGAACCAGATCTCGTCCTACGGTTCTTACCTGTCGGGCCTGGGCACGCTGCTGTTCCTCTACGTCGTCTGGGAAGCCTTCGCCAAGAAGCGCCTCGCGGGCGACAGCCCGTGGGGCCCCGGCGCCACGACGCTGGAATGGACGCTGCCCTCGCCGCCTCCGTTCCACCAGTACGAGACCCTGCCGCGCATCACCGGCACGGACCACTAATCGACAAGCTCCGGCGGCCGCGCGCCGCCGGAGCCCTTCTTCGAGACGCCCGGGAGCGCGGCGTTTCGAACAAGGGCTCCAACGAGCCTGAGAGCTTCTTGCGAAAGCGTAACGGGATCTTCTTGATGAGTTTGGTTTCGCCACAGGACCTCTATTCGGGCGATGCGCAGCTCTCCTGCGCGCATCCGAAGGACTATCTCGCCCTGCTGAAGCCGCGCGTGATGTCGCTCGTGGTGCTGACCGCGCTCGCCGGCATCCTCATCTCCCCCACGCCCGTCCATCCCGTCATCGGCTTCGCGTCGTTGCTGGCCATCGCGGTGGGCGCGGGCGCTTCCGGCGCGCTCAACATGTGGTACGACGCCGACATCGACGCGGTGATGAAGCGCACGTCCACCCGCCCTGTCCCGTCGGGCCGCGTGGCGCCCGGCGAGGCGCTGGCGTTCGGGCTGGTGCTGTCGGGCCTGTCGGTGTTCACGCTGGGCGTGCTGGCCAACTGGCTGGCGGCGGGCCTGCTCGCCTTCACGATTTTCTTCTACGCCGTCATCTACACGATGTGGCTCAAGCGCTCGACGCCGCAGAACATCGTCATCGGCGGCGCCGCGGGCGCCTTCCCGCCGGTGGTGGGCTATGCGGCCGCGACGGGCTCCGTCTCGCTCGAATCGCTGGTCCTTTTCGCCATCATCTTCATCTGGACGCCGCCCCATTTCTGGGCGCTGGCGCTGGTGAAGTGCGAGGATTACGCCAAGGCGGGCGTGCCCATGATGCCGAACGCGCTGGGCCCGGACCGCACGCGGCTCGAAGTGCTGCTCTACACCATCGTGCTCGCGCCCGTGGGCGTCTTGCCATGGCTGATGGGTTTCGCGTCCCCCGTCTACGGCGCGCTCAGCGTGCTGGGCGGCGCGCTCATGCTGTACTTCGCCTGGCGCTGCTACATCGTGCGCGAGGGCGAGGCGGCCCGCAAGGCGTGCATGTCGCTGTTCGGTTTCTCGATCCTCTACCTGTTCGTCCTGTTCCTTGAGATCGCGTTCGAGAACGGCCCTGCGCAGTTCCTCGCGCGCGCCGTGAGGGGCCTGCTGTGAGCGAGGTCGCCATGAACACGCCTGACAACCAGGAGACGCCCCCCGGCGGCCTGCGCCGCATGACCGCCGAGGAGGCCAGGAGCCGCCGCGCGCGCAACATCGCGATCGGGATCGCCGTCGGGCTGTTCGTGCTGCTGTTCTACGTCGTCACCGTCGCCAAGCTTGGCGTCGGGGTTCTCGACCGGCCCCTTTAAGGACGCCCCCGATGAGCGAACCCCCCAGCCCCTCCAGCGCCAAGGCCCGCCGTCGCGGCGATCTGCGCGTGGCGGCCGCGGTGACGTTCGCGGCTTTCGGCATGCTGGGCATGTCGTTCGCGGCGGTGCCGCTCTACCAGATGTTCTGCCAGGCGACCGGCTTTGGCGGCACGCCGCGCATCAACGCGGTGGCCTCCGGGGTGCGGGGCGAGCGCACCATGACGGTGCGCTTCGACGCCAACGTGGGCCCCGGGCTCGACTGGTCGTTCGAACCCGAGATCGCCCAGATGCGGCTGCGCACCGGCGAGACCGCCACGGTCTTCTACAAAGTGACGAACCGCTCGTCCCACGAGAGCGTCGGCATGGCGACGTACAACGTCGCTCCGGACGCGTTCGGGCCGTGGTTCAACAAGATCTCCTGCTTCTGCTTCACCGAGCAGACGCTGGGGCCCGGCGAGAGCATGGACATGCCGGTCGTGTTCTTCCTCGACCCGGAGCTGGAGAAATCCGAAACCATGCGCAACATGCAGAGCGTGACGCTGTCGTACACGTTCATCGCGGTGAAGAAGAAGCCGCCGGTCACGGCCGCGGCCCAGGATTTAAAGCCCCGGCTGTAGCGGGGAGAACGAAACGCCGTCTTGACTTCCAGACGGCGAAATGGCGAAACGCCCCATGAGGGCGGCTGCGTTTCACGGCGCGGCCTGAAGGACTGACGAGGACATGAATCATGGCTGACGGCCACGCCAAACCGAACCACGACTATCATCTGGTCGATCCCAGCCCGTGGCCCCTGCTCGGCTCCATTGCGGCGTTCGTCACCGCGGTGGGCGCCATCGCGTGGATGAAGGGCATGCCGATCTTCGGCGTGAAGATGGCCCCTTACGTGTTCGGCGCCGGCTTCCTGGCGATCCTGTACACGATGGCCGGCTGGTGGACGGACGTGGTGCGGGAGGCCGAGTCCGGCTTCCACACGCGGGTCGTGCAGATTCATCACCGCTACGGCATGCTGCTGTTCATCGCCTCGGAAGTGATGTTCTTCGTGGCCTGGTTCTGGGCGTTCTTCGACGCCAGCCTGTTCTCGAACGAGGCCATCCAGTACGCCCGCGTCGAGGCGACCGGCGGCGTCTGGCCTCCCAAGGGCCTGGAGGTGTTCGACCCGTGGAACCTGCCGCTGCTCAACACGCTGATCCTGCTCACGTCGGGCACCACGGTCACGTGGGCGCACCATGCGCTGCTGCACGACGACCGCGCGAGCGTGAAGAAGGCGCTGATCCTCACGATCATCCTGGGCGCGCTGTTCTCGGTGGTGCAGGCGTACGAGTACGCCCACGCGCCGTTCGGATTCAAGAACTCGATCTACGGCGCGACGTTCTTCATGGCGACCGGCTTCCACGGTTTCCACGTGCTTGTCGGCACCATCTTCCTCGCCGTCTGCCTGTTGCGCGTCTACAAGGGCCACTTCACGCCCAAGCAGCATCTCGGTTTCGAGTTCGCCGCCTGGTACTGGCACTTCGTGGACGTGGTCTGGCTGTTCCTGTTCGCCGCCATCTACGTGTGGGGCAATTGGGGCGGCGTCATCGCGCAGCATTGAGCGACGCGCTTCACGCTTTGGGGGCGGCCGCACGGCCGCCCCTTTTTCGTTTCAGCCTGGCCGTGCGCCAGAACCGGGATCATCGCCATGACTGACCCGCGACACGATCACGACTATGCGCCGCAATCGCCCTATTCCACCGGCCTCGCGGGCCGCTGCCCGCGCTGCGGCGAGGGCAAGCTGTTCAAGGGCTTCATCACGCCCGCGCCCCGGTGCGAGGTCTGCGGCCTCGACCTGGGGTTCGCGGATTCGGGCGACGGGCCAGCGGTGTTCGTCACGCTGTTCGCGGGCTTTCTGGTGCTCGGCATGGCGCTGTGGGTGGAGTTGGCCTACGAGCCGCCGTTCTGGGTCCACATGGTGGTCTTCGCGCCCCTCACGCTCATCGTGTGCCTGGGCATCCTGCGGCCCCTGAAGGGTCTGCTGGTGGCGCTGCAATACCACAACAAGGCCGAGCAGGGCCGGCTCGAGGGCTGACCGCATGAGCGCGCCCGCATCCTCCCTGCCCGCCCGCTGGCGCAGCCTCGCGGCGCCGGGAATCGCCAGCCTGCTGGCCTTCGCGCTGATGGCGTCGCTGGGGGTCTGGCAATTGCGCCGGCTCGAATGGAAAGAGGCGATCATCGCGCGCATCGACGCGCGGGTGAACGCCGCCCCCGCGCCCCTGCCCGCCCCCGACGCGTGGGCGAGCCTGGCGCCGGACGACTACGAATACCGCAAGGTGCGCGTGCGCGGCGTGTTCGACCACGCCCGGGAGGCGCATGTGTTCCAGGCGGCCGGCGCCCGCACCCGCGAGCCCGGGTTCCTGGTGCTGACGCCGCTGGTTCTGGCGTCGGGCGCGCAGGTGGTGGTCAACCGCGGCTTCGTGCCCCAGAGGCTCGAGAAGCCGCAGACGCGCGCCGCCGGACAGGTGGCGGGCGAGGTGGACGTGACGGGCCTGATGCGGGCGCCCGAAGCGCGCAACCTGTTCACCCCGCCCGACCAGCCGGACAAGGCGGTCTTCCACGTGCGCGACCCGGCCAGCATCGCGCAGGCCTACGGGCTGAGCCGCGCGGCGCCCTTCACGATCGACGCGGACGAGACGCCCGTGCCGGGCAATTGGCCGCAAGGCGGCGCCACGACGCTCAACATCCCCAACAAGCACCTCGCCTACGCCTGGACGTGGTTCGGCCTGGCGGCGACGCTGCTTGGCGTGTTCGGCGCCTTCGCGTGGCGGCGGCTGAAGGGGCGCGACTGAGCTGCAGGCTCGGGGGGGCCCTCAGAAGGGAGTCGCCGCGAGGGCTTCATGTGGGCTGAGCTCGATCCTTCAAGCACTGCGTTCCCTCCCCTGAGGGGAGGGAGGCGCCTCGAGCCGGTTACGCGGTCTTGGGCTTCCAGGTCACCAGCGCGACCGCCACCACCACCAGCGCCATGCCGGCCAGCGCCACGGGCGCGAGGCGTTCGTCGAACATCAGCCAGGCGAGCACGGCCGTCGTGGGCGGCACGAGGAAAAACAGGCTGGCCACTTCCGCCGCCGCGCCGCGCCGGATCAGCACGAACAGCACGGTGATGGTGCCCACCGACAGCACCAGGCAGAGCCACGCCATCGCGAGCGTGAAGGCGGGCGTCCACACGACGTCGAACCCCTCCCACCAGGCCAGCGGGGCGACGACGATCGCGGAGGCGAGGAATTGCACCACCGATCCGGTGCGCAGGTCCATCGCGCCGCCGAACTTCTTCTGCCACAGGGTCCCGGCGGTCATGAACACGACGGACAGGAACGCGTAGAACATGCCCAGCGGCGTGCCGAGCCCCAGGCCGAGCTTGTTCCACACCACGAGCACGACCCCGATGAAGCCGATGCCGAGCCCCGCCCATTGGCGCCGCGTGACGCGCTCGCCGAGAAACGGCGCCGCGAACACCGCCGTCAGCACCGGCTGCATGCCCGCCATGAGCGAGGACACTCCCGCCTCCACGCCCACCGACATGGCGCCGAACGTGGCGCCCAGGTAGCCCGCATGCACCAGCACGCCGCCGATCGCGAGCGGCAGCAGCGCGCGCAGCGGCGGCCACGGCGCGCGGGCGATCCACGCGAGCGCCGTCAGCGCCGCCGCCACGATGAGGAAGCGATAGAGCAGGAACGTGAACGGCGCGGCGGACCCCAGGCCCAGCTTGCCGGCGATGAAGCCGGTGGACCAGAAGAACACGAACACCGCCGGCAGCGACGCGTAGAACAGCGCCACGCCCTGCGCCTGCGCGCCCTGATCGTCCGACTTCATGCCAACGCCTTTTGTTTGTCAGCCGCCCTGCGAGGCCGCCGCCCCGCGCCTACAGGAAGTTGTTGGGCCAGATGATG
>JAQGJX010000064.1 GCA_028290405.1 Hyphomicrobiales bacterium | reverse complement strand
CGCCACCGCCCGTCCGCGCGCGGACGTGACCTCCACTCCCTCGCAAGCCGCGCAGGCCGGCGGTTCGGGCCCGTACGCCGTGCAGCTTGGCGCGCCGGGTTCGGACGCTGAGGCGCGCGGGCTCATCTCCAAGACGCAGGCGCGCTTTGGCGGCGCGCTGGGCGCCTACAAGCCGACGATCCGCAAGGCGACCGTCGGCGACAAGGACGTCTACCGCGTCCGCGTCGTCGGGCTGTCTCTCGAGGGCGCCAACGATCTCTGCGGCAAGCTCAAGGCCAGCGGCGGGGCGTGCTTCGTGGCGCGGAACTGAGTTGGACGCAGCAAGTCATCAAGGGCGCGCTTGCCGGCGCGCCCTTTTTCATTAAGTGCTGAATTGATCCGGGAAGCTCACATGTCACGTGAAGTGCGCGCTTTCATCTGCGGCTGCTCGGGGTTCGTCCTGACCCCGGAGGAACGCGACTTCATGCGCCGCATGAACCCGTGGGGGTTGATCCTCTTCGGGAGGAACGTTCAGAACCGGGCGCAACTTAAAGCAATCACTGAAGATTTTAGATATCTGGTTGGCCGGCCCGACGCTCCGGTGCTGATCGACCAGGAGGGTGGACGCGTGCAGCGCATGCGCCGTCCCGAATGGCGCGCCTACCCGGCGGCGGCGTCCTTCGTGGCCGCCGCGCGCGACGAGGGCCCGCTGCGCCTGAGCCGCCTGAGCGCGCGGCTGATGGCGGCCGACCTCGCCGAGGTGGGGGTGAACGTCGACTGCATGCCCGTCCTCGACGTGCCCACCGAAAGCGGCCACGCGGTGATCGGCGACCGCGCCTATGGGGGAGACCCCGCGCTCGTGGCCCGCATGGGACGCGCCGTCTGCGAAGGCCTGCTGGAGGGCGGCGTGCTGCCCGTGCTCAAGCACATCCCCGGCCATGGCCGGGCCGGGGCGGACAGCCATTTCGACCTGCCGGTGGTGACGGCGAGCTTCGCCGAGCTGGAGGCGAGCGACTTTGCGCCCTTCCGCGCGCTGCGAGACATGCCGCTGGCGATGAGCGCCCACGTGATCTATTCGGCCATCGACCCTGATCGCCCCGCGACGGTTTCGCCCATCGTGGTCCGGGACGTCATTCGCGGCGCCATCGGCTTCGACGGCCTCGTGATGTCCGACGACCTGTCCATGAAAGCGCTGTCGGGCTCCTTCACGGAGAAGACGCAGGCGCTGTTCGCCGCCGGTCTCGACATGGCGCTCTATTGCTGGAGCGACCTCGCTGACGCCCACGCCGTCGCGCTCGCCGCCCCCATGCTCGACGGCGAGCGGGCGGAGCGCGCGGGCAGGGCGCTCGAAATGCTCCGCCCCCCGGCCCCCTTCGACGCCGCCGAGGCCGCGCACCAGCTTGGCGCCGCGCTGTCGGTGGAGGCGTGAGGGGGGCGAATGGGGAGCGGCGAATAGCGAGTAGCGAACAGGGAGCAGGGAGTAGGGAGTAGGCCTCTGGACTCCTCCCGCCGCGTCTTGCCATTCGCTACTCGCCCCTTGCCCTTTCCTGTGGACCTCCGCGTTTCCTTCTTGCGCATGCGATTCGAGCCGCCCATTCTCCGGCTCGCCGGCTGAGAGCCCGCGACGCACTGATTTCCGGAGTGATTCGCATGGCTGAACTGCCATTCGAGACGGCCATCGACAAAGCCGACAACGAACCCGCCTTCCTGGTGGGCGTGGACGGATTCGAAGGTCCGCTGGACCTTCTGCTGGAGCTTGCGCGCCGGCAGAAGGTGGATCTCGCCAAGATTTCCGTGCTGGCGCTGGCCGAGCAATACCTTGAATTCGTTGAAGCCGCCCGCAAGGTGCGGCTGGAGCTTGCGGCCGATTACCTCGTTATGGCCGCTTGGCTCGCCTACCTGAAGTCGCGCCTGCTGCTGCCCGAAGCCCCCAAGGGCGAGGAGCCGCCCGCCGCCGACCTCGCGGCGGCGCTGGCCCTGCGGCTGAAGCGGCTGGAGCAAATTCGCGCCGCCGCCGAAAAGCTCGTGAACCGCCCCCGCCTTGGCCGCGACGTGGCGCTGCGCGGCGCGCCGGAGGGCGTCGCCGTCACCCGGCACGCGCACTATCACGCCACCCTGTTCGACCTGCTCTCGGCCTATGCGGCCCAGCGGCAAAAGCACGTGCTCTCCCGCGTCACGCTGAAGCAGCGCGTGGTCTGGTCTCTGGCCGAGGCGCGCGAGGCGATCGAGCGGCTGGCGGGCCACGCCATCGAATGGGCCGTGATGGACGACATCCTGATTGGCTATTTCGTGACGCCCGAATTGCGTCGCACGGTGCGCGCCTCCACCTTCTCGGCGTCGCTGGAGCTGGTGCGCGAAGGCCGGATCGAGTTGCGGCAGGACAAGGCGTTCGCCCCCATCTGGGTGCGCGGCGCCGTCCGGAAAGTGGAAGCGGCCTGATATTTTGAGCAAGAAGCCCCGAGGAGCGCAGGTGGCCACCGTCACGCGACTTTACCCCGAAGCCCAGCCCGAGCCCGAGACGCTGGACGCAGCCTCAGAGGCTTTCCGCGAAGCCGTGCGCATCGCCGAGGCGCTGCTGTTCGCCGCCACCGAGCCGCTGGACGAAAGCGCCATCGCCAAGCATTTCTCCGACGAGGTGGACGTGAGCGCCGTCCTCGAGAACCTGCGCGCGCATTACGCCGACCGCGGCGTGCATCTGGCCCGCGTCGCCCGCAAATGGTTCTTCCGGACCGCCACCGACCTCGGCTGGCTCCTGTCGCGCGACCAGCAGGAGCAGCGCAAACTGTCCCGCGCCGCGCTCGAGACCCTGGCCATCATCGCCTATCACCAGCCCACCACCCGCGCGGAGATCGAGGACATTCGCGGCGTCGCGATTTCGCGCGGCACCATCGACGTGCTGATGGAGACCGGCTGGGTGCGCCTGCGCGGCCGCCGTAAGGCGCCGGGACGGCCGGTCACCTACGGGACGACGGAAAATTTCCTGATGCACTTCGGGCTTGAGCAGATCACCGACCTGCCGGGCCTGGACGAGTTGAAGTCCGCTGGCCTGTTCGACGGCCGCCTGCCCAAGGGCTTCGGCGTGCCCACGCCAACGGACGACCCCGAGTTGACCGAGGACGAGGATCCGCTGGACGGCGACCTGTTCGACGATCTCCCGCCCGGCGACGAGCCGGCCGGGGAAGGGGAGGCCGGCGCCGAGGCCGCGAGCGGCGCCGTTCCCGCCGGCGATCAGGACTAGGCTCGGCGGCGCGCCTTCATGTTTGTGGCGTCCCGCCGGTTCGTCCTTGTTTTTGCCGCGTGGGTTGCATAGGTTTCCGCTCAATCGGGCGCGCCTGAAGCGCGGAGGAGGATTTCATGGGTAGTTTGTCGATCTGGCACTGGCTCATCGTCGGCGCGATCGCACTCGTTGTGTTCGGCGGCAAGGGCAAGATTTCCGACCTGATGGGCGACGTCGCCAAGGGCATCAAGTCCTTCAAGAAGGGCATGGCCGAGGACGAGGACACCG
>JAQGJX010000054.1 GCA_028290405.1 Hyphomicrobiales bacterium | reverse complement strand
CCCCGCCGCCGCCCGCAAGGCCGCCGCGGCGGCAGGGGCCGCGAGCGCCCGCGACGTCGCGGGCCGATATGCGGTGCTGCGCGCCGAAGGCAAGGACACCGGCTGCATGGTCACCCTGTCGATGGATTCGCGCGCCCGCGGCTATCGCGCGCAACTCGCGCCCGCGTGCCGCGACCAGGGCATCGTGATCTTCGACCCCATCGCCTGGACGCTGGAGCGCGGCCACCTATCGCTCACCGCCCGCAAGGGCCACAAGGCGCAGCTTGAATTGCAGCCCGACGGATCGTGGCTCAAGAAGGACGGCAAACCCCTGGGGCTGAAGCGAATCTGACGACGGCGACGACGCCCGCCGCCGGGCTTCATTCGCCCGGCGCAGGCGCCTTATGTGGCTCCGCGCTGTCCACGCGGGGCCCGACCGCCCTGGAGAACAGGCACCCCGCGAGGCCGCCCAGATCGTCCATGAGCGTATAGGCCGCCGGAACGAACACCAGCGACAGCACGGTGGAGACGATCAGCCCGCCCACCACCCCGATGGCCATGGGCGAGCGGAATTCGCCGCCGTCGCCAAAGCCCATCGCGGACGGGATCATGCCGGCCACCATCGCGATGGTGGTCATCACGATGGGGCGGGCGCGCTTGCGGCCCGCGTCGATGATGGCCTCGGTGCGGTCCATGCCGTGCGCCACCTGCTCGATGGCGAAGTCCACCAGCATGATGGCGTTCTTGGTCACGATGCCCATCAGCATCAGGATGCCGATCACCACCGGCATGGACACCGCCTTGCCGGTGATGAGCAGCGCGAGAATGACGCCGCCCACGGAAAGCGGCAGCGACAACAGGATGGTGATCGGTTGCAACACGCTGCTGAACAGCAGGATCAGCACCGCCAGCACCATCATGACGCCCGCGCCCATGGCCTGCGCGAAGCCCTGGAACACCTCCTGCATGACTTCCGCGTCGCCCGATTCCTGCAACGTCACGCCCGCCGGCAGGTTCTGCGCCGCAGGCAGCGCGTAGATCGCCTGCAAGGCCTCCCCGAGCGCGTCCGTGCCGGTGAGGTCCGCCTCCACGGCGATCCGGCGCTGTCGATCGTAACGGGAGATGCTCGCCGGTCCCTGGCCGAACGACACGTCGGCGACGGAGGACAGCGGCACCGAGCCGCCGCGCGCGCTCGCCACCCGCAGGGCGCCCAGGGTGTCGATGTCGGCGCGCGCCGGACGCTTCAGGGCCACGCGGATCGGCACGAGGCGGTTGCCTGCGTTGAACCGCGCAAGGTTGGCGTCCACGTCGCCTATGGTGGCGACCCGGATGGCTTCGGCCAGCGCGTCGGTGGAGACGCCCAGTTCCGACGCCTTGTCGCTACGCGGGGTTATGCGGATTTCCGGCCGGTCCAGCGCGGCCGTGCTGACCACGTTCGAGATCAGCGTCAGCCGCTTCATCTGGCTCGCGAGTTCAGCGCCCACGCGTTCCACCGCTTCGGTGTCGGCGCCCGAGACGCCCAGCGAGACGGCGCGCTGGCCGTTGTCGTTGAGGAACCAGCTGCGGATGTCCGGAATGGTCGCGACCTCGCGGCCGATCTCGCCCTGGATCTCCTTCTGGGTGATGTGGCGCTTGCTCTTGTGCACGAGGTTCACGACCACCTGCGCCTTGCGGACTTCCGCCGCCCCAAGGCCGATGCGTCCGCCGTCCACGAACACCGAGCGCACGTCGTCGCGCTTGCGCAGCCGCGTCGTGATCTCGTCGGTGACGCGCATCGTGTCCTCCACGCGCGAGCCCGGCGGCAGTTCGATGGCCAGCAGCAGGCGCGCGACGTCCTCGCCCGGCAGGAAGCCGGACGGCAGGAGCTTGGTCGCCTGGATGGAGCCTGCGAAGATCAGCACGCCCGCGAGGACCGTGAGGAACCGATGCCGCACGGTGGCGCCGATCACGCGCGTATACGTGCGCATGATCCAGCCTTCGGGCCGCTCGACCTCCGGATGGGCTTTCAGGAAATAGGCCGCCAGCAGCGGCGTGATGAGCCGCGCCACCAGCAGCGAGAAGATCACCGCCACCGCAACCGTGAGGCCGAACTGCTTGAAATATTGCCCCGCGATCCCGCCCATGAAGCTCACGGGCGCGAACACCGCCACGATGGTCGCCGTGATGGCCATGACGGCGAGGCCGATCTCGTCGGCGGCGTCCAGCGCAGCGCGCCACGGGGATTTGCCCATGTGCATGTGGCGCACGATGTTCTCGATCTCCACGATGGCGTCGTCGACGAGAATGCCTGTCGCGAGGGTCAGCGCCAGCAGGCTGACGAGGTTCAGCGAGAAGCCCATCATGTCCAGCGCCCAGAACGTCGGGATCACCGACAGGGGCAGCGCCAGCGCCGTGATGAGGGTCGCGCGCATGTCGCGCAGGAAGATGAACACCACGAGGATCGACAGCAGCGCGCCCTCCACGAGGGTGTGCATGGCCGATTCGTAATTGCCCAGCGTGTAGTCGACATAGGTGTCGATGAGGTCGATGGAGACCTTCGGGTTCTGCTTGCGGATGGTCTCCACCTTCGACGCCACCGCGGCCGCCACCGTGGCGTCGCTCGCCCCGGTGCTGCGCACGATGCCGAACGCCACCACGGGTCGCCCGTCCTGCCGGGCGAAGCGCCTCTGCTCGGCGGCTGCGTCGGTGATCGTCGCAAGGTCGGCCAGGCGCACGCGGCGCCCGCCGCTCAGCGCGATGCTGGCGTCGGCCACGTCCGCGACGCTCTTGCCGCCGCCCAGCGTGCGGATCGTCTGCTCCTGCCCGGCGACTTCCGCGCGCCCGCCGCCGACGTCCACGTTGGTGGCGCGCAACTGGCGGCTGACCTCGCCGGCCGTGACGCCCAGCGACAGCAGGCGGTCGGGATCCAGCTCCACCTTGATCTCGCGGTCGACGCCGCCGATGCGCTGCACCTGGCCGACGCCGCGCAGCCCCTGCAGGGCGCGCGCCGCCACGTCGTCCACGAACCACGAGAGTTCCTCCAGCGTCATGCCCGGCGAGGACACCGCGTAGGTGACGATGGGCAAGCCGGCGATGTCGAGGCGCTGGATGATCGGCTCTTCGATGGTGCGCGGCAGCTCCGCCCGCACCTTCGCGACGGCGTCCTTCACGTTGTTCAGCGCGCGGTCCGAATTCACCTCGAGGCGGAATTCGACCGTGGTGGACGAGAGGCTGTCGGAAATGGAGGAGACGACGCGCTTGACGCCGCTGACGCCCGCCACCGCGTCCTCGATCTTCTTGGTGACCTGCGTCTCGATCTCGGAGGGCGCCGCGCCCTGCTGGGTCACGTTCACCGAGACGATCGGGATGTCGACGTTGGGAAAGCGCGTGATCGACAGGCGCGAGAACGAGAACAGCCCGAGGGCGATCAGCACCGCAAAGAGCACCAGCGAGGGAACGGGCTTGCGGATCGCCCAGCCGGAGATGTTCCAGGACATCAGCGCGCCTCCGCGCGCATCTGCACCGGCGTCACCGAGTCGCCGTCGCGCAGGAACGCGCCCGCGCGCACCACGACCTCCTCGCCCTCCTTGACGCCCTGCCGGATTTCCGCGCGCCCGCCGTCGAGCGCCCCGAGGGTCACGCGGCGGTTGCGCACGAGCCCCGAATCGGCCACCAGCACGCTGGCGCCTTCCGCATCATAGTTGAGCGCGCTCGCCGGAACCGTCACGGCCTCGCCGCGCCGCACCTCGATCTCGCCGCGCGCGAAGGCGCCCACGCGCGCCTCCTTCAGCGCCCCAAGGGAAATGCGCACGCGCCCCAGCCGGGTGAGCCGGTCCACCTCCGGCGACACGAGACGCACCCTGGCGGGCGCGCGCACGCCGTCCGTCAGGGTCACGAACGCCTGCTGCCCCTCACGCAGGGCGCTCAGCCGCGCCTCGGGAATTTCAGCTTCCAGCTCGATCTCGCCGTTTTCGATGACGCGGAAGAGCGGCTCGCCGGCCGCGGACGCGACCGCGCCCAGCTTCGCGTTCCGCCGCGCCACAAGACCGGCGGCGGGCGTGCGCACCTGCGTGCGCTCGACGCGCACCATGAGTTCGCGGCGCTGGGCCTCGATGCTCTTTCGTTCGGCCTGGGCCGCCCGCAACCCGTCCTTGGCGGCCTGGAGCTGCGCCTGCGCGGACGTCGACGCCGAGGTCTTCTGCTCCACCTGCGCCTGCGTCGACGCGCCCCCTTTCAGGAGAGACTGGCTGCGGGCGAGGTCGCCGCGCGTCCATTCGGCGTTCGCCTGCGCCTGCGCGATCTGGCTCTGCGCCTGCGCGATGCTGGCCTCCGAGCGGGCGAGCGCCGCGTCCGATTGCGCGAGTTGCGCGTCCAGCACGTCCCGTTGCAGCCGCACGAGGACTGCGCCTTTCTCGACCCGGTCGCCCTCGTCGGCCAGAACCTCCACGATGCGCAGGCCTTCGATTTCTGGCCCGACCAGCACGTCGGTGCGCGGCACGAGCGTGCCCGTCACGGCGACGGATTCCACCATGGGCGCGCGGATCGCCGGCGCGACGGTGACGGGCGGCGCCTTGGCCTCCGCCTGGGCGTTGCCCTGCCGAGCGGGGGTGGGCACGGCGCGCGCGCCGCCCGCCTGCCATCCCACGAAGGTCGCCCCGGCGGCCGCGCCGATCGACGCGAGAATGATCGCAAGCTTTTTCATGACCCCTGCTCCGCCAGTTCCGCCGACCCCGGAGCGTCCCCGGGCTTCTGTGCAGTTCCGGCCGCCGTAGGCCGCAGCACAGCGCTCACCATCGCCACGAACGCCCGCCCCGCCCCCGCCGCGTCAAACGCGGGATCGACAGCCCGGCGCCAGAACATGCCCTCCGCGATGGCGTTCATCGCCGGCATGAGATCGCGCAGCGGAAGCTGCGGCTTGATGCGGCCCTCCTCGACCGCGCGGGAAAGGATGTCGGCCAGCGAGGTGCGAACCGCGTCGTCGAAGGTCGCCATCATGGCCGCGATGGCCGGATTGCGGGTCGCCTCCGCGGCGATCTCCAGGCACAATACGGACTTCGCCCGGGGCTGGTTCAGCACGCACGCCTCGAGGGTGGCGGCCATGCCGGCCACGAAATCGGACGCGGTCGCCATGGCGGCGAACGAGGCCAGCACCTCGTCGCGATTGCGCGCCGTGATGCCGCCGATCAGCGCTTCCTTGGAATCGAACCACGTGTAGATGGCGCCCGGGCTGACGCCCGCCGCCTTGCAGATGTCCTGCATGGTGGTGCGATGAAAGCCTGCGCGGGTGAAGCACTGCTCCGCCGCGTCCAGGATGCGCGTGCGCCGCTCGTGCTGCTGCTTGTCGGACAACTTGGGCATGGCCGCTTTCAGGCTCATAAAAGAACGGTCGTTCGTTTTTCATGAAGCGCCGGGAATGTCAAGCCGCGCGTTGCCGGGGCTCTTTCAGACGCAAAAAAGCCCCGCCGCGAGGTGCGGCGGGGCTTGTGGGCGCTTGCTGGGAGGAGGGCTTATTCGGCCGCGTGCGGGAGATAACGCTCGGGATCGAACATCTTGCCGGGATTGAACAGCCCTTGCGGATCGAACAGGCGGCGGATGCCGGCCATCATCTCGAACTCGATAGGGTCCTTCTGGCCGTTCACGCGCTCGTAGTTCTCGACCCCGACGCCATGTTCGGCGCAGATCGAGCCGCCATAGCTCCAGATCAGCTCGTCGATTTCGGACACGATCCGCTTGCACAGCGCGTCGAACGCGGCGTCGCCAGGCTGCCCGCCCTCCGGGAAGATGGACATGTGAAGGTTGCCGTCGCCCACGTGCCCGAAGGCGATCACCCGCAGGTCGTCGCGGATTGCGGTGGCGCGGCGCTGCGCCTCGCCCAGGAACGGCACGATGCGGTCGATCGGGACGGACGCGTCCCATTTCAGCATCTTGCTCTTCATCAGCTTGAGCGGCGGAATTTCGTCGCGCAGGTTCCAGATGTTGTTCTCCTGCGCGACGTTCTGCGCGAGCGCGCCGTCCGTCAGGAGGCCGGCCTCCATGGCCTGTTCGAAGAACGTTTCGAACTTGTCGCTCACCGGCTGCTGGCCGGAGAAGCGCACGATGACGTACCACTCCGCCTTGGTCTGGACCGGGCGCGTCAGCACGGGATATTGCGCCAGCGCCTTCTCGTACGTGTAGCCGGGCACGAGTTCGAACGCCGTGAGGCCCTCGCTGGCCACGCTGCGCGCCAGCACGAACAATTCCATCAGCCGGTCGAGCTCCGTCACCGACGCCCACATGCTTTGCTCGTAGGCGGGCCGGGGATGCAGCTTCAGCACCGCCTTGGTGACGACGCCCAGGGTTCCTTCGGCGCCGATGAACAGGTGCTTGAGGTCGTAGCCGGAGGAGTCCTTGCGCAGCGCCCGCAAGCCGTTCCAGATGCGCCCGTCCGGCAGCACGGCCTCGATGCCCAGCACCTGGTCGCGCGTGTTGCCGAACCGCAGCACGTTGATTCCCCCGGCGTTCGTCGAGATGCCGCCGCCCACGGTGGCCGACCCGCGCGCGCCCCAATCCATTGAAAACGCGCGGTTCACGTCCGCAGCGGCGTCGTGGATCGACTGCAGGATGACGCCCGCCTCCGCCGTCACCGTGTAACGGTCGGGATCGACCGACAGGATCTTGTTCATGCGGGCCAGCGACAGGATGACGCTCGGCGCGCCGCCGCGCGGAACCGCGCCGCCGCAGAGCCCCGTGTTGCCGCCCTGGGAGACGATCTTCAAGCCATGTTTGGCGCAGATCCGCACCACGGCGGCGACTTCCTCGGTGGATTGCGGCCGCGCGACGA
>JAQGJX010000037.1 GCA_028290405.1 Hyphomicrobiales bacterium | reverse complement strand
GGGGCGGCGCTTGAGATCGTCCGCACGGGCTCGCGCGGGCTCTTGTGGCTGGAGCCAATGGTGGAAGTCGCGACGCCGCTCGGCCGCGTCGCCTACGGGCCCGTGAGCGCCGGGGACGTTCCCGGCCTGCTCGACGCCGGCCTGCTGGACGGCGCGCCGCACGCCCTTGCGCTCGGTCCCACGGAGGACATCGCGTGGCTGAAGGGTCAGCAGCGGCTGACCTTCGCGAAGGTCGGGGTGATTTCGCCCCTCTCGCTCAACGATTACCGCGCCCAGGGCGGCTTCATCGGGCTGGAGCGCGCGCGCAGCATCGGGCCGCTGGCGACCATCGAGGAGATCGCCGTCTCGGGCCTGCGCGGGCGCGGCGGCGCGGGGTTTCCCGCAGGGATCAAGTGGCGCACCGTGCATGAGGCGCAGGGTCCGCTGAAGTACGTGGTGTGCAACGCCGACGAAGGCGACAGCGGCACGTTCGCCGACCGCATGCTGATGGAGGGCGATCCCTTCCTGCTCATCGAGGGCATGGCGATCTGCGGCGCCGCCGTGGGCGCCGAGCGCGGCGTCATTTACATCCGCTCCGAATATCCGGACGCCATCCGCACCATGCGCGAGGCGGTGGCGATCGCCCGGCGCGCAAAGGCTCTGGGGCCGTTCGACATCGACGTGCGCGTGGGCGCGGGCGCCTATATCTGCGGCGAGGAAACCTCGCTGCTGGAGAGCATCGAGGGCAAGCGGGGGCAGGTGCGCGCCAAGCCGCCGCTGCCCGCCCATCGCGGCCTGTTCGGGCGCCCGACCATCGTCCACAACGTGCTGACGCTGGCGGCCGCGCCCACCATTCTGGCGCGGGGCGGCCTCGCGTATGCGGCGTTCGGCATGGGCCGCTCGCGGGGCACGAAGCCGCTGCAACTGGCGGGCGACGTGAAACGCGGCGGACTTTATGAAACCGCTTTCGGCATGACGCTGCGCGAACTGGTGTACGACATCGGCGGCGGCACGGCGAGCGGGCGCCCGGTGCGCGCGGTGCAGGTCGGCGGGCCGCTGGGCGCGTACTTCCCTGACCGCCTGCTGGACACGCCGCTTGACTACGAGGCCATGGCGCAGGCCGGCGGCATGCTGGGGCACGGCGGAATCGTGGTGTTCGGCGACGACGTCGACATGGCCGCGCAGGCGCGCTTCGCGTTCGCGTTCTGCGCCATCGAAAGCTGCGGCAAGTGCACGCCGTGCCGCATCGGCTCGACGCGCGGCGTGGAGACGCTCGACAAGATCGCCGCCGGTCGAGAGCCTGAGAAGAACATGGCTCTGGTGCAGGACCTGCTCACAGTCATGACGGACGGATCGCTGTGCGCGCTGGGCGGCCTCACGCCGCTGCCGGTCGCCAGCGCGCTAAAGCATTTTCCGGAAGATTTCGCCCGCGCGCCCGCCCGCGCGGCGGCGCAATAGGAGCACGCCCATGTCGCTCGTTCGCGAAACGGATTACGGGACGCCGCTGCGCGAAAGCGGCGCGCCCGTGACGCTTGTCATCGACGGCGCCTCCGTCACCGTGCCCCAGGGCACGTCAGTGATGGCGGCCGCGATGACGCTGGGAACGCAGATCCCCAAGCTGTGCGCCACCGACTCGCTGGAGGCGTTCGGCTCCTGCCGCCTGTGCCTTGTGGAGATCGAGGGGCGGCGCGGCGCCCCCGCGTCCTGCACGACGCCGGTCGAAAACGGCATGGTGGTGCGCACGCAAACCACGCGGCTCGCCGACCTGCGGCGGGGCGTGATGGAGCTCTACATCTCCGACCACCCGCTCGACTGCCTGACGTGCTCGGCCAACGGCGATTGCGAGTTGCAGGACATGGCTGGGGCCGTGGGCCTGCGCGACGTGCGCTACGGGCAGGACGGGGCGCAGCATCGCACGGTCGCAAAGGACGAGAGCAACCCGTATTTCACCTTCGACTCATCCAAGTGCATCGTGTGTTCGCGCTGCGTGCGCGCCTGCGAGGACGTGCAGGGCACGTTCGCGCTGACCATCGACGGCCGCGGGCTCGGCTCGCTGGTGGCGACCGGCGGGCCTGACTTCCTGGGCTCGGAATGCGTCTCCTGCGGCGCCTGCGTTCAGGCCTGTCCCACAGCGACTTTGAACGAAAAGTCCGTCATCGAGATGGGGACGCCGACGAAATCGGTGCTCACCACCTGCGCGTATTGCGGGGTCGGCTGCTCGTTCCGGGCCGAGATGCAGGGCGACAAGGTCGTGCGCATGGTTCCTTCCAAGGAGGGCAAGGCCAACGAGGGCCATTCGTGCGTGAAGGGCCGCTTCGCGTGGGGCTATGCGACCCACAAGGACCGCATCACGAAGCCGATGATCCGCGCGAAGACCACGGACGAATGGCGCGAGGTGAGCTGGGAGGAGGCGTTCGCGCATGCCGCGTCCGAGTTCCGGCGCATCCAGGGGGCCTATGGGCGCGACGCCATCGGGGGCATCACGTCCTCGCGTTGCACCAACGAGGAAACCTTCCTGGTGCAGAAGCTCATCCGGGCGGGCTTTGGCAACAACAACGTGGACACCTGCGCGCGGGTCTGCCACTCGCCCACCGGCTACGGCCTGAAGACCGCGTTTGGAACCTCGGCGGGAACGCAGGATTTTGAATCCGTGGAGCGCTCCGACGTCATCATGGTGATCGGCGCCAACCCCACCGACGCCCATCCGGTGTTCGCCTCGCGCATGAAGAAGCGCCTGCGGGACGGGGCGCGCCTCATAGTCGTCGATCCGCGCCGGATCGACCTCGTGCGCTCGGCGCATGTGGAGGCGGATTATCACCTGCCGCTCAAGCCGGGCACGAACGTCGCGATGATCAACGCGCTGGCCCACGTGGTGGTGACCGAAGGGCTCATCGACGAAGCCTTCGTGCGCGAGCGCTGCGATCTGGAGGATTTCCAGGTCTGGGCGCGCTTTATCGCCCAGGAGCGCAATTCGCCGGAAGCGACGCAAGAGCTGACCGGCGTGCCCGCGCAGGACGTGCGCGCCGCCGCGCGCCTCTACGCCACGGGCGGGAACGCGGCGATCTATTATGGCTTGGGGGTGACGGAGCACAGCCAGGGCTCCACCATGGTGATGGGCATGGCCAATCTCGCCATGGCGACCGGCAACCTGGGCCGCGACGGCGTCGGCGTCAATCCGCTGCGCGGCCAGAACAACGTGCAGGGCGCGTGCGACATGGGCTCGTTCCCGCACGAGTTTTCCGGCTACCGGCACGTGTCCGACGACGCGACGCGGGACATGTTCGAAAGCCTCTGGGGCGTGCCGCTGTCGTCAGAGCCGGGCCTGCGCATTCCCAACATGCTGGACCAGGCCGTGGAAGGCCGGTTCAAGGGCCTGTACGTGCAGGGCGAGGACATCGCCCAGTCCGATCCCGACACGAAGCACGTCACCAACGGCCTCGCCAATATGGAATGCGTGATCGTCCAGGACCTGTTCCTGAACGAGACCGCCAAATACGCGCACGTGTTCTTCCCGGGCTCGTCGTTCCTTGAAAAGGACGGCACGTTCACCAACGCCGAGCGGCGCATCAGCCGCGTGCGCAAGGCGATGGCGCCGCTGGCCGGCCTGGCCGACTGGGAAGTGACGATCCGCTTCGCGGAGGCGCTGGGCGTGCGGATGCATTACGACCATCCCGCGCAGATCATGGACGAGATCGCCTATCTCACGCCCACGTTCGCCGGGGTGAGCTACCGGAAGCTCGACGAGCTTGGCTCCGTGCAATGGCCCTGCAACGCGCAGGCCCCGGAGGGCACGCCCATCATGCACGTGGACCGCTTCGTGCGCGGCAAGGGCAAGTTCATGGTGACGGAATTCGTCGCCTCGGACGAGCGCACCGGCCCGCGCTTTCCGCTGATCCTCACCACGGGGCGCATTCTCTCGCAGTACAACGTCGGCGTGCAGACGCAGCGCACCAGCAACAACGTGTGGCATGGCGAGGACGTGCTGGAGATCCATCCGTTCGACGCGGAGCAGCGCGGCGTGCGCGAGGGCGACCTGGTGTCGCTGCAAAGCCGCTCGGGCGACGTGTCGCTGCACGCCCACGTGTCGGAGCGGATGCAGCCGGGCGTCGTCTACACCACGTTCCATCACGCCCGGACCGGCGCCAACGTCGTCACCACGGATTATTCCGACTGGGCGACGAACTGCCCGGAATACAAGGTGACCGCCGTCCAGGTGCAGAAGACGAACCGCTGGTCGGACTGGCAGGAGCAGGATCGCGCCAGCGGCGATCTGATGCGCCGCATCTCGCGCGGGGCCGCCAATGCCGCTGAATGAGCCGCCGCTGCCACCAAGCGCCGTGCCGGTCGCCATCGAGAGCTTCGGCTTCTCGGACGGCGCGCGGCGCGCGGGCGTGCGGCAGGCGGCGGTCGAGACGGCGGTGAACATCGTCTACGCGCCCATGCCGTTCGCGGTGATGATGTGCTCGCCGCAGGATCTGGAAGACTTCGCCATCGGCTTCAGTTTCACCGAAGGGATCATCGATACGATCGACGACATCCGCTCGGTGCACGTGGAGGAGGACGCGGGGGCCCGCGGGCTCAAGCTCGTGGTGTCGCTGGCGTCCGACAAGATGCGGCGCCATCTGGCGCGGGCGCGCAACATCTCCGGCCGTACGGGCTGCGGCGTGTGCGGCATCGACGACCTCGACGCCATGCCGTGCGCGCGCGCCATCGACGCGCCCGCGCAGACCATCGAAGCGGCCGCCGTCGCCCGCGCGTTGCGCGATCTCGTTGCGCGGCAGGAACTGAACTCCGCCACGGGGGCGGTCCACGCCGCCGCGTGGTGCGCGCCCAACGGCGACGTCACGGCCATCCGCGAGGACGTCGGCCGTCACAACGCGCTCGACAAGCTGATCGGGCATCTGCTGCGCACGCGCGTCGCGCCCGACAGCGGCTTCTTCGTCATCACCAGCCGCTGCTCGTTCGAGATGCTCGAGAAGGTGGCGGCGTTCGGCGCCCGCACCGTGGTGGCGATTTCCGCGCCGACGTCGCTCGCCATCGAGCGCGCCCGCCTGCACGGCGTGACGCTGATCGCGCTGGCGCGCAACGACAGCGCCATCATCTTCAACGGGGCGGAGCACGTGCGCACGGAGAGCCCGGCATGAGCGCGGCGAAACTGGTCCACATGGCCAACCAGATCGCGGATTTCTTCCGCAGCCAGCCTGACGAGGCCGCCGTTGCGGGGATCGCGGAGCATATCCGCAGCTTCTGGGCCCCTGTGATGCGGCGCGACATGTATGCGCACGTGGACGCGGGCGGGCAGGGCCTCGACCCGCTGGCCCGGCGCGGCGTCGAGCGCATGCGGGGCGACGATCCCGCCGCGCGCGCTGCGGAGAGTTGACGGGCCCGCGTCGATTTGTTCGACTGGCTTCATAAAGACGGGAGGCGCGCATGCAATCGGCAGCCGACAGGCAAATCAACGAGGCGGGCGGGCGCAATGGCGTCGTGGTGCGTCCTCTCAACGACGCCATCGGGCGCGAGGTCATCGGCGTGGACCTGCGCGAGGACCTGTCGCGGGAGACGTTCGAGACGATCCGCCAGGCGTGGTACGACGGCGGCGTGCTTCTCATCCGCGGCCAGGACCTCAACGAGGCCGCGCAGGTGCGCTTTGCGGCGCGCTTCGGAGAACTCGGCAAGGTGCTGCACCAGCACAACGGCCGCTCCAGCCTGCCGGGCGTGATGTACATTTCCAACATCCGCGAGAACGGCCAATTGATCGGCGCGCTGCCGGACGGCGAAATGTATTTCCATTCCGACCAGTGCTACATCGAGAACCCCAGCGCCGCCACGATGCTGTACTCGATGGAAGTGCCCTCGAAGGGCGGCGACACGCTGTTTTCCAACCAGTACGCCGCCTACGACACGCTGCCGGACGCCACGAAGGCGCGCATCGAGGGTCTCACGGCGCTCAACGTCTACGACTATCAGAACGCCGCGACCGTGCGCGGCTCGGAGCCTCGCGAGGGCGTGCCCTCGTGGGCGCATCCGGTGGCGCGCGTGCATCCCGCCACGGGGCGCAAGGCGCTCTACGTGAACCGGCTGATGACGCATCACGTGGTGGGCCTCACGCCCGAGGACAGCGACGCGCTGCTGAACGAACTCTTCGCCCATCAGGAGCAGGAGCGCTTCATCTATCGCCACGTCTGGAAGCCCGGCGAACTTGTGATCTGGGACAATCGCTGCACGCTGCACGCGCGCTCGGATTTCGACGCTTCGGAGCGCCGCCTGATGCGCCGCACCGTGGTGGTGCGCGAGCATTGACGCAGCGTTGAGGGGCTGGCGGGGGCATGGCTCCGCCGGTTGACTTGCAGGCGCCCGGCGGTCACATTCGAGCGCCTTCACACGACAAAACGTCCGGCTTGCAAGTCCGGCACGAAGGCGCTCAGGGGAGAGAGACATGGTCGTCGTCACGCCGCACATCCGCGCCGCGCTCGCGGGCGCCGCAGCCCTCGCCAGCACTGGCGCGCTGGCCGATTTCAACGACAAGAAGCCCGTGAGCTTCTCGGTCGACGGCGCCACGGCGACGGGCTACTTCAAGGTGGTGACGGAATCCATCAACGGCATTGTGCGCGAGGCGTATCCGGGCACGGACGCCACCTACAAGCCCGGCTCGCCCGCAGGCGGCGTCCTCAACATCGCCACCGGCAAATCGGACTTCACCTTCAACGCGTCGCCGGTCGAGATCGCGTACGCCAACCAGGGCAAGGCGCCCTTCAAGGAGCCGCTGAAGGGCAAGTTCCATTACGTGATGAAGCTGCACGAAGGCCTGATCGTGCATAACCTCATGACGAAGGAATGGGCCGACAAGACCGGCGTTTCGTCCTTCGACGACATCGCGGCCAAGAAGCCCCCCATGCGCCTCACGGTGAACCTGGCGGCGAACCTGCAATCCACCGTCACCATGTACCGCACCTTCTTCGACGCCTTCGGGGTCAACGAGGGCGCGGTGACCGACAACGGGCGCAACATCATCCGCGGCAATTCCGCCACCGGCTTCGATGCGCTGCGCGACGGCAAGGTCGACGTGTTCATTAACGGCGGATTCGTGCCGACGGCCGAAGTGGCGGACGTTGCGCGCGGGCGCGAGTTGCGCTGGATTTCCGCCGACGGGACGAAGCTCGCCGCGGAGGCGGCAAAGTGGGGCCTGAAGACGGTCACGGTCCCCAAGAGCGCCTATCCGTTCATGACCCAGGACGAAACGACGCTGGCGATCTGGAACGCCATCGTGGTGGGCGACCATGTGCCGGAGGAAACGGTCTACAAGTTCACCAAGGCCCTGATGGAGAATGAGGCGCGCGTGCGCTCCATCCATCCCTCGCTGGCGGAGTTCGCCAGGGCGGAAGCGGCGAAGAACATCACCGAACTGGGCTACCACCCGGGCGCCGCGCGGTATTATCGCGAAGCCGGCTTCATCAAGTAAGCCGCCGGGCAAGCCAACCAGCAGGCAAACCAGCAGGAATGACTCACGTGCCAGCGGACCGCGCCTTGCGCCCGAGCGGCTTTTTCTCCCGGGCGCTCTCGATTCTCAACGAAACCCGTCGCGTGCATCCAACGGGCGTCCCGGGCGTGATCGTGGCCGGGCTGTCGCTGCTCGCCGTCTTCCTCATCTGCTGGCTGGCGCTGGTCGCGCACGCCACGCAGCACCTGCAGATTTCGCTGTTCCTGCTGCTGCTGCTGCCGATCTGCTTTCTCACCACGACCGTGAGCGCCCGCGTCGAGCGCACGCTCCCGGTGGATTGGGCGCTGGGCGTCGTCGGCGCGGGGGCGGCGCTGTGGTTCGCGCTGAACGAGCCGCGCTACGCCAACTGGATGGCGGGTTTCTCGGAGCTTGAAACCGGCGATTTCGTCGCCGGGACCGCGCTGGTGCTGATCTGCGTGGAATTGTGCCGCCGCACGGTGGGCGTCGGGCTCACGGGCGTTCTATTCGCGCTGTTGGCCTACGTGGCCTTTGGCCACCTGCTCAGCGGCAGCTTCCGCCATCCGGCGGTCAACTACGCCTATTTCTTGGAAATGCAGGTCATCGGCACCGACGGGGTGTTTGGGTCGCCGCTGTATGTCGCGGCGAGCTACGCGTTCCTGTTCGTGCTGTTCGGCAATTTCTACGTCATCAGCGGCGGGGGGCAATTGTTCTTCGATCTGGCGGCGGCGCTCACGGGCCGCATGGTCGGCGGGCCCGCCAAGGCCTGCGTGCTGTCCAGCGGGCTCTATGGCTCCATTTCCGGCAGCCCGGTGGCGGACGTCGCCACCACGGGGCCGGTGAGCATCCCGATCATGAAGCGCATCGGCATCCCGGCCGAGAAGGCCGGAGCCATCGAGGCCGCGGCTTCCACGGGCGGCTCCATGCTGCCCCCCGTGATGGGCGCTGTGGCGTTCATCATGGCGGACTTCACGGGCATTCCCTACTTCAAGATCTGCCTCTACGCGGCGCTGCCGGCGCTTGGCTATTATTTGGGAATCTTCCTGCTCGTGCATTTCGACGCGGTGCGGCACGATCTGCCGCGGCTGCCGGAGGAGGAGATCGTCGGGCTGCCGCGCGCGCTGGCGCGCAACTGGCCGAGCGTCGTCCCCATCGTGGCGCTGATCTGGCTGCTGGTGCACGGCTATTCGGCGGCCTACGTGGCCGCTGGCTCCGTGCTGGCGGTGATCGTCTCGAGCTGGTTTTCCGTCGAGGGCCGCATCGGGCCCCGGCGCTTCCTGGCGGCGTGCGTGGAGACGTGCCACAGCGCCGTGCCGCTCGCCGCAGCCGTGGCGGCCGCCGGCATCGTCATCGGCTGCATCGAGCTGACCGGCCTGTCGGGCAAGTTCACGCTGCTGCTCTTCGAGCTGTCGGGCGGATACCTCATTCCCTCCCTCATGCTGTCCGCCGTCATCCTCGTGCTGCTGGGCATGGGGATGCCCACCACGGGCGTCTACATCATGGGGGTGGCGCTGCTGGCGCCGGTGCTCATCGTCAAATTCCAGTTCCCGCCCATGCAGGTGCATATGTTCCTGCTGTTCTACTCCTGCCTGTCGGCCATTACGCCGCCGGTCGCGGTGGCCAGTTTCGCCGCCGCCTCCATCGCGGGCGCCAATCCGTTCAAGCTCGGGCCCTACGCGTGCAAGCTCGCCGTGGGCGGGTTCGTGCTGCCGTTCTTCTTCCTGTTCAACACGGGCATCCTCGCGCAGGGCACTTGGATCGACATCGTCTCGCATACGAGCCTCGGCGCCGTGCTGGTGCTGGCCTCGGCCCTCGCCCTGCATGGCTGGGTGCGCCGCCAGCCCATGCCGGCGCTGGCGCGGCTCGCGTTCGTCGCGTGCGGCGTCGTCATCGTCTGGCCGCAGCCCGCAGCGCAGGCGGCGGCGGCTGCGTGCGCGCTCGGCCTCTTCGGCCTGCTGTATCGCGCCGCCCGGGCGCGCGAGACCGGCGCCCTGGCGATCGCGTAACGAGCGCGCGTCCCAATCGCGGTTTGTCACCGCTGGGCGAACACACCCTCCGCTACACTCCCCTTACATTTGCAAGGGGACCGGACATTCGCGACGCGGGTGGCCGCCTTTCTCCTTGTGGCGTCCATGCTGATGGATCGAGGGGTTATGGCCGGGCTTAAATTATTCGCCGGGAAGGCAACGCCGGTTTCGACCGCGCTCGCCGCCCGCAAGACGATTCTGGCCGACCGCGAGAAGGGCGCCTCAACCGTGCGTCCGGCCGCGCCGCCGCCGGTGAGCGAACCCGCGCCGCCGCCCTCCAGCCCCAAGCCGTTCGGCAACTGGACCGCGCCCTCCAAGCCCGCCGCGTCCGACAAGCCCTCCATCGGCAGGCCGATGCTGCTCGCCATCCTGGCCTCCCTCGCGTGGGGATCGTTCATCGCCGTCGCCTATGCGTCGCCCGCCATGGCCGGATATGCGGCGGCGGGGCTGGGGCCCATCGCGTTCTTCTTCGTCGCCGCGCACCTGCGCCGGCGCGCGGACGACATGCGGCTGGTGGCGCGCTCCGTCGAGCAGATCGCCGCGCAATTGCAGGCGCCAGAATCGGCCGCGCAGGACAAGATCGCCGGTCTGTCGCAGGCGGTGATGCGGGAGGTGGCGGCCATGGACGCAGGCCTGCAGACCGCCGTGATGCGCGCCGAAGAGGTCAGCGCGCGCGTGCGCACCGAAGTGGTGAACCTCGATCTCACTTACAGCGAGAACGTGCGCAGGCTGCAATCCCTTCTTGATGCGCTGGCGGGCGAACGCGAGGCCATGACGGCCGATTGCGAACGCATTCACGCCGGCATCGTGGAGGCGAAGTCCGGCCTTGCGCGGGACCTCAATTCCGTCACCGACCACATGGGCGCAGGCGTCAGCGAGGCGATCGCCCAGATCGCCGCCGTGTTCAGCGCGCGCGAGGCGCAGTTCGCCGACGCGCTGGAAGACGCGCGCGGCGCCCTTGGGCGGAACATCGACCTGCACGGCGCCAAGGCCGTGGAGGCCATCGCGGGCATGGGCGAGGAGACCGTCGTTCGCCTCACGCAGGTGTCTGCGGGCCTGCACGACACGTTCTCCACGCGCATCCACGCGGCCGTCGAGGACCTGTCGGGCGGCATCGCCAGCCGCGGCGACGAGCTCGTCGAGCGGGTCGTGCAGGCGGGCGACCGCATCCACGAGCTCATGAGCGCGCAAGGCCCCAGGCTGGCGCAGGAGCTGACGGGGACGGGCGAAAAGTTCGCCGAGCTTCTCACCAGCCGGACGCGCGCGTCCGAGACGATCATCGAAGGCGCCGGGTCGGCGCTGGTCGGCAAGCTCGACGCGCATCGCGAGGAGGTGCGTGCGCAGATCGAGGCGCATGGCGCCGGGGCCCGCGCCGCAATCGACGCCCTCGCGCAGCGCCTGGTGGACGAATTCGCCGCCAGGGGCGATCGCCTCAACGCCCGCATCGCGTCCATCACGGACGGCGCGGTGAGCGCGCTTGGGACGCAGGGCGAGGCCCTTTCGGCGACGGTGCGCGAGCACGTCGAGGCGATCACGGGCGCGCTGGCGGGCGGCACGCAACTGGTGGACGCCGCGTTCAATGAGCGCCTCGCGGAGGTGGCGCGAAGCGTCGACGCGCAGCGCACGCTGCTCGCCGACACGCTGACCGAGCGCGAGCACGGCATCTCGGCCACGCTGGTGGAGCACAGCGACTCGCTCAACAAGACCCTGTCGGGATGGAGCGCTTACCTTGAGTCGACGTTCCGCATTCATAGCGAAGCGCTGAGCGACCACGCCAAGGGCTTCAACCACCGTTTCGACTCAGGCAGCGCGCACGCGCTGAAGTCGCTGATGGCGACGTCGGACAGGTTGCTGGAAGACCTGTCGGCGCGGCTGAACGGCTTCGAGGAGGTGATCCTGACGAACGGCGGCGCGCTCACCGAGAGGCTGTCGCGCGACGCGGACTATTTCCTCAGCGTCGTGAACGCCAGGCTGGACAATCTCGAAGGATCCCTCGGCTCAAAGGCCACCGAATTCCACCAGCGCGTGTCGGAGAGCGCGGGCGCCCTGTCGAGCACGCTCGCGACCGGCGCCGAGCGCATCGACGGCCTCGTGCTGCAGCATGTGGACACGATCACGAGCGCCATGGAGCGGCAGGGCGCGACGGCCTCGCAATTGCTCAACCAGCGCGCGGCTCAGATCGCCGCGTCGTTCGGCACGAACCACGCCGCCATGGACCAGGCGCTCGCGGCGCGCATCGCGTTCATGGAGACCATGCTGGCGAAGTACAACGCCGCGCTGGCGGAACGCAGCGGCCAGATCGACGAGAAGGTGGGCGCCAACCTTGCGAAAGCCGTGGCGGCCATCGGCCAGCAGACCGATTATGTGCTGTCCACCCTGACGGAACGGCTCGGCCAGTTCGAGCAGGTGATCTACACGGACGGCGGCGAACTGGTGGAGCGGGTGGCGGCCCACGCGCGCCATTTCAACGAGGGCGTGAACGTCAACCTCCAGTCCGTCGAAGCCACGTTCGGCGCGCGCTCGCAGGACTTCCACGCACGGATGGCCGAACAGGGGGACCTGGCGGCCGACAAGCTGAACCAGCAGATCGTCCTGTTCGATTACCGCACCAGCAGCAAGGCCGAGGAGGTGTCGGCGGCCCTTGAGGCGCTGCTCGGGCGCATCCACAGCGGGCTCGACGCCCGCGCGGCGATGCTCAACGAAACGCTGGCGCGCCGCGCGCTCGAACTGGCGCGCGTCATGGTGGCGGCGGGGCTG
>JAQGJX010000025.1 GCA_028290405.1 Hyphomicrobiales bacterium | reverse complement strand
GGCGCCGGGGCCTGGGGGGCGAACGAGTGGGCCGGCGCGTCGATCGTCAGGCGCGGCACGGGGGCACGCTCGCGCGCAGGGTTGGCGCGCGGCTGCAAGCCGTCCAGGTCGGCGAAGCGCGGCTCCTCGCGACGGGGCGCGGGCGCGCTGGCCGGCGCAGGGGACGGCGCGGGCGCACGGGCGGCGGGCTGCTGGGGAGCCTGGTCGTCCGCGATGATCCGGCGGATGGACGCGAGGATCTCCTCCATGGAGGGATCGACGGCCGCATCGTCCGCCGCAGATGAAGAATGCACGGGTGACGGGAGTGCGTTCATGGCCTCTGACGCTTTCGCTTTGGACGCTCTGCTATGGGACGCTTGGGATCGCTTTCGCCGCAACAAGGACGGCGGCTGGACTCACCCAGACGCCGCGTGGCGCCTCACTCTGAAAATCAAAATCGCCCGGTGAGCGAATCGCCGCATTTCAATGTTGAACGCGCGCCCCCTGCGGGGCAAGCGCGTTCAGGAAAACCACACAGGAGCGCACGGCCCCCAGGAGCCGACCAGAGGGCTAAAGCCCTCAGCGCCCATCAGGAGTGCGCAGGCCGATCCACTTGTCCTTGACCTGCTCGTAATGAATGGTCGGATCGTAGTTCGCCACCGCAAGGCCAAGGGTGCGGGCGGACAATTGCCCAACCGAAGCCAGCAGCGCGTACGAGCTGACCACGCGGTCGCGCTGCGCGGTGACGAGGTTCACGCGAGCGTTCAGCAAGGCCTGCTGGGCGTTCAACACGTCCAGCGTGGTGCGCTGACCCACGCGGGCTTCCTCGCGGACGCCGTTCAGGGCAATTTCCGCCGCGCGAACCTGCGCCTGCACGGAATCCACAAGCTGGCGGGAGTTCTGCCACACGCCCCAGGACGAAACCACGAAGGCGCGCACCTGCTCGCGCTGCACGTCGGCGAGAAGCCGCGCCTGGCCGAACTGCTCCTTGGCCTGGCGCACCTGCGCGTAGACCGCGCCGCCTTCATAGATCGGCACGCTGAGCAGGCCCACCACGGAGGCGTTGTACTGGCGGCTGCCGGGCTGGTTCTGGAGATCGTAGCGGCGCGTGACGGCGCCGGTGACGCCGAGCGTCGGATAAAGCTGGCCTTCGGCGAGCTTGATGGCGATCTCCGCCGCGTCCGCATTGTGCAGCGCCGACTGGATCGCGGGATGTTCCTTCTGCGACAGGGCGATGGCCGTATCGAGCGTGCGCGGCGTCAGGCGGACGAGCGGCTGCGCGGGCGCAAGGCTGCGCGGCTGCTCGCCGATGAACTGGCGATAGTTGGCGAGGCTCACCTGAAGGTTCGACTGCGCCACGAAGGCGTCCGAGCGCCCCTGCGCGAGAGCGGCTTCCGACTGCGCCACGTCCGTGCGGGTCACTTCGCCGACGCTGAAGCGGTCGCGCGTCTGGCGCAACTGTTCCTCGAGCACCTCGACGTTGTTGCGCCGCAGGTTGAGGATCGCTGTGTCGCGCAGCACGTTCATGTACGAGGTGGCGGCGTTGCCCAGCAGCGTCTGCTCGGTCACGCGGATCTGCTCGCGCGATTGCAGCACCTGCGAATCGGCTTGGCGGACGCCGTTGATCGTGCGGTTGCCGTTCCAGATGTTCTGGGTGACCGTCACGCCGACGCCGCGCGGGAACGTCTCGGAACTGGTGCTGCCGCCGCTGCTGCCGACCCGATTGGTCGTGGTCTCGGTGTGCTGCAGGCCGAAATCCGCCGTCGCGCTGACGGTGGGACGGTATCCCGCCTGGGTCCTGGCGATGTTTTCGTCCACGCCCCGCGTGGCGGCGCGCTGCGCGTTCAAATCGGGACTGCTGACGTAAGCCTTGGCCAACGCACCGGAAATCGTTTCAGCGCTCACCACGCCGACACTGGCGCTGACGCCCGCGCACACACCAATGGCCAGCCGGATAGAACCGAGAAAGCGCGCCGCCGTCAGCCTGTCGGCCTTGGACACGAACCCACCCGGAGGCCGCGTTGCGAACCCCACAGAAGCACCTCATCAACAAAGCGACCCCTGCCCGTGGCGGGAATCGTTAGATGCATATTAAAGCCAACCCAAGCGACTTTTGCAGCAGGGAAACGGCCACGTTAACGATTTTCGGGTTCTGACGCAAAAATGAGACACCGCAACCATTTGCGGTTTCCGCCCGGCGTGAAGCGCGCGCTATCCAATGCGCCTCAACGTGTTACAGCGGAATACAGCCCTAAAAGGCGAACGCCGGCGCCCGCGCGAACCCCGGCAGCACGTCGGCCGCGGCGTCGAACAGAGGGCGGTTGCCATAGGCGCCGTTAATCTTTTCCCAGATCGTGACCTTGCCTGCGCCATGGGTGGAGCCCGGGCCCGACTGCACCGCGAGCAGGCGGCCGCCATGGGCGAGGGAGGCGAGCAGCGCCTCCGGCCGCGCCTCCACGGCGCCGTTCACGAAAATTACGTCCCAGCCCGGCGCGCCCGAAACGCCGGCCGCGAGGTCTCCCGCGACGGCGCTCGCGTTGACGAGCCCCAGTTGCGAGAACGCGGCCTGCGCGCAGGCGACGAACGCCGGATCGGCTTCCAGCGCGGTGACGCTGGCGGCGAGCCTGGCGAGAACGGCGGCCGTGTAGCCGCACCCGCCGCCGATGTCGAGCACGCGGTCGGTCGGCGCCACATGGGCGGCTTGGAGGGCGCGGGCGATCACCATGGGAACGAGGAGGCGGCGGCTGGCGCCGCCCGCGCGCGCCGTCACCGGGGCGTCGCTGTACGCCTGCGCGTCCGACAGGCCGGCCATGAAGGGCTCGCGCGGCGTCGACAGCATCGCGGCCAGCACCCGCGCGTCCGTCACGTCGAACGTGCGCACCTGGCAGTCGACCATAGTGCGGCGCATCTCAACCGAGCGCGGCGACGACAAAAATTGGGAAGCGTTCGGCTGCTCGCTCAGAGACATCAGGTCCGTCCGTGGCTTGGTCTGCGCCCGGCGGAACGCGGCAGGCGCGCGCTGGCTTATAAAGCCGCGCCCCTGCCCTGTCCACGCATACGCGGCGAACTAGGCGCGGACCTGCTTGAGGCGGGCGTTGCACTGGCTCCAGTAGCCGCCGCCTTTCTCGATCCACTTGAGCCCACCGTTGGCGTTGTTGGCCTTGTTGGCGCGAAACTGTTCGCCGCACGTCTTCTGGCGTCCGCGCGCGGGGGGCTCGCCGGCGAATTTCGCCGCGATGTCCGTGGGAAAGACGGCCGGAGACGCAGGCGCTGCGGGCTTTGCGCCGCTGGCCGCAGGCGCGGGCGTCGAGGGCGCTGCGGGCGCAGCGCCGGGGGCGGCCGCCAGATCGGCGCGGCACTTGGTGAGATATTGCGGCCATGTCTGCCCGGCGGTGGCGTTCGCGGCCTTGGCGGCCTGCCACTTGTCGCCGCAGGTTTTCATGACGTTGTCCTGCGCGGACGCCGTCGCGCCCATGAGCGTCATGACGAAGAGCGCCGCCGCCGCCGATCTGATCATCGCAATTCCCCCGTGCCGGAAGGCGCGCGCGCGCCGACGGGACGCAGCGTCACCTAAACCATGGACGAGGTCAATGGCCTCGCTAGCGCGAGACCAGCATGGGCTGCTCGGGCTGGCCGGTCAGGGAGAGCCAGGCGTTGGGGTCAATCTGCGACTGGCGCTTCACGAAGGCGTAGGGCGTCTCGCGCCACAGCTTCACGTCGTCGGTCATGTTGTCGAGAATGAAGTCGCCCCGGTCCGTCTTGACGGTCAGGACGGCGTGCCCGTCCCCCTCGAGGTCCGTCACCACAGTGACGAGCAGCGCCTGCCGGGGCAGTCCGGCCTCGATCAGCGCGCGGCGCTTCAGCAGCACGTAGTCCTCGCAGTCGCCGAAGCCGTTCTCGGCGAAGTCCCACCGCTCGACGACGCCCCAGTTCTCCATGTCGGTGCGGGCCGTGATCTGGGCGTTGACGCGCTTGTTGATCCTGGTGATGAGCGAACGCGATTCGAAATCGTAGATCACGTCCGCCGCCGGCATCGCGTCCACACGGCACTCGCCGTGGTAGCGGCGGCAGAACTCGGTCCAGCCGATGGGCTCGCGGGTGCGCCCGGCCGCCACGAGCGACAGCGGCGCCATGGTCATGCTCAGCGAGGGCAGCGCCGCGGTCGACACGGCCGGCGCCAGCGCGCTCGCCGCATGATTGACGTCCCCGCCCTGCGCGGCCCCAGCCAGGCCGCAAAGCAAAACGCCCGCAAACACACGCGTGAGGGCATGGGCCCCCAAGTTCCACGAATACATAAGCGCCCCCGCTCAGTTCCCTATTTGGTAGAATGGGATGAGACGGAGCCGCAAGGCCTTAATGGCCATGCTTATGAGATTGGCGGCGCTTGTTGCAAAAAAATGACGGAACGATGGAACAAAAGACGCCATGGCGATTCCGCCATGGCGTCAAAGGGGGCGAACGGCGTGTTTTGAGGGGCGCCCTGCTCAGCGCGACACCACCTGCGTGTTGCCGGCGCTTTCGCCGATGCTGACCCAGAGGTTCGGGTCGGACTGCGACTGGCGCTTCACGAACTTGTAGGGGGACTGGGTCCACGGCTTCACGCCGTCGCGCAGGTTGTCGAGAATCAGCTCGCCCTGGTTGGTCTTGACGGTGAGCACCGCGTGGCCGTCGCCGCGCTCGTCCTTCACCACCGTCACCAGCAGCGCCTGCTGGGGAAAGCCTTCGTCGATGAGCAGGCGGCGCTTCAGGAGCACGTAGTCCTCGCAATCGCCCTTGCCGTTGGTCGGGTAATCCCAGCGGTCCACCACGCCCCATTGCTCCTGGTCGGCGCGGGCTTCCACGTTCGCGTTCACCCAGCGGTTGACCTGCGAAATGCGGCGCAGGTTCGTGGGGGTGAGCTTGATGTCCTCGGCGTGCGTCGCGTCGGCCGCGCATTCGCCCTGGTAGCGATTGCAGAACTCCATCCAGCCGTAGGGCACCAGGGTGCGCGCGCCGACCGGGATGAAGGTGGACTGAAGCGACTGGGCCTCCGTGGGCGACTGCACAGCGAACACGCCGGCGATCAGCAGCGCAGCTCCGAGGATCGACTTGATGGCCTTCGACTTCATGACAGCCCCACAACTTGTATGGGCTGAACATCGCAGGCCGATTTTGCGGGCCGCTGAAATCAAATGCGCGCATTTTACGTGACCGCGTTTAGATTTAGCGGCGCTGGCGTCAATCCTAACGGAGCCTTTCGGACATCTGCGCAAATGCGCTGGATCTCACCCCCGCCCCTCTTGGGCCGCCCTCCGAAGGGCCCGCCGGACGCCGCTTGCGGGCGCGGAAAAGGCTGCGCGCGAGGGCCAATCCTTAACGCAGGCGGCGAAAAACGGGCTTTTCTTGGTTAATTCGACCCCTTCCACCGGGTTAACGCGCTTTCGCCATGGCGGATCGCGGAACCCCGGCGCCTTGCCAGCAACATTCCATTCACCACATTCTGGAGGCGCGCGGCGTTGGCCCGCACGGAAAGGGTCCGCCATGTCACGATCTCTCGAAGGGACCGCGCTCGAATCGACCGCGCTGGAGCGCTCGGGGAGCGCATCCTCGCTCACGAGCGGCGCGGCTGAGTGGCCTGAAGCGGATCGCGCCGCGCTGGCGGATGCGGCGCGCCGTCTCGAGCACGCAAGTTTCGCCGCGCAACTCACGCACATGGTGGGCCAGCAGGTCTCCGTGATGGGGGCGTTCATCCCCGCCCCCGCCCGCAAGCTGGTGTCGCGCGCCGTGGGCGCCGCGCTCGACCGCGCCCTGCGCACCGCCATCGCCTCGCTGGGCGAAGGCGGCAAGGAGCCCGCGCCGGCGCGCCGGGGCCTGCACAAATCGCTCGCGGCGGCGGCGGGCGCGGCTGGCGGCGCCTTCGGCCTTCCCGCGCTGGCGATTGAACTGCCTGTCTCGACCACGCTCATCCTGCGCTCCATCGCCGACATCGCGCGGGCCGAGGGCGAAGACCTGGCCGATCCCGAAACGGCGCTCGCCTGCATGGAGGTGTTCGCCCTCGGCGGGCGCACGGAGGTCGACGACCAGATGGAGAGCGGCTATTTCGCCGTGCGCAGCGTGCTGGCCACCAGCATGACGGAAGCGGCGAAATACATCGGCCAGCACGGCCTCTCGCGCCAGAGCGCCCCGATGGTGGTGCGCTTCCTGTCTAAGATCGCGGCGCGCTTCGGGCTCGTGGTGTCGCAGAAGGTCGTCGCCCAGGCGGTGCCGGTGATCGGCGCCGTAGGAGGCGCGGCGGTGAACTACGCGTTCACCGACCATTTCCAGAGCCTCGCCCACGGGCACTTCACGGTGCGCAGGTTGGAGCGCCTCTATGGCGCGGCGGCGGTGCAGCAGGAATACGAGCGCATGGCGCAATCGCAGCGACGCTGAAGACCGGCGAGGGAATGACGGTCGTCACCGGACGACAGCCACTTCCAGGGGAACGTTGAGCAACACATCCCCGTCCTCGTTGGCGATCTCGATCTTTGAAGCGCCCACGGGTAGACCGAAACGAATCCGCTCAGCCAGAATTTGCCTGGCGGCCAGCGTAGCCTCGTCGCGCGCGTGCTCCAACGTCGGGAGCTCGAGACCACACGACTCATCCGGCGCCAACTCGTCGCCGTTGCGAACGTTGAAGAAGAACTTCATCGCGTAACCGCCTTGCAAACTGGATCGAGCTTGGTGAATGCGTATCGAACGCAAGGGTTGCGAGCACGCGTATCCCATGTGCGAGTCAAACAAAGGTGAATACTTAAGTGCGGTACCGCACGACTGACCTTGTTTATTGGCTTTTTTACACTACATTGACTGTATTGCTTGCCTACGTTCAGGGCGCAGGTACTTGAGAGACGCTCCTACGCTCCCGCCCCGACTTGGAAGGTGCGGCATGTTGCAGTCCTCATTCAGAAATCATCTCATCCGATTATTGTCGGCGCCTGATTTCGACAAGCTCCGAGGCAACCTGGAGCCTGTGGCGTTGAAGACGCGACAGGTATTGGTGCGCGCTGGCGCGGCCGTCACCCACGTCTATTTCCCCGAAGCGGGCCAGATCTCCGTGCTCGCCAAAGCCGGACCCAACGAGGCGATTGAGGTCGCCATGATTGGCCGGGAGGGCATGACGCACGTGCCTTCGGTTGGCCGTTCCCCAATGCAGGCCGTTGTTCAGGCTCCCGGAACGGGTTTTGGGATCGCAGCGTCGGCCTTCAACCTGGTTGTGTCGGAAAGCCTGACCCTGACGACCTTGCTGCTCAAATACCAAAGATGTTTCGCCACGCAGCTGGCTTTCTCAGCGCTTTCGCACGGGAGCTTCAACGTAGAGGAGCGCCTCGCGCGCTGGCTTCTGATGGCGCATGACCGCATCGAGGACGACAAAATTCAGGTGGTGCACGAGTTCATGGCTTGGATGCTGGCCGTGCGCCGTGCGGGGGTCACCGACGCTCTCCACCGCCTCAGGGAGGCCGGGGCGATTGAAACGGGGCGCGGCAGCATAGTCATCAAAAGCCGCACCCTACTCCTTGAGAAGGCGGGCGAAAGCTACGGCCGCCCTGAAGCCGAATACGCTCAAGCATTCGGTGTGTAGGAGAGCGCAATGGTGGCTGGGGTTGTTTGGACCATGGCCCAAGCGCCTGCGAGTTGCACATCCTGCTCCAGTTTTAGGTTGACCTGATGCACATCACCGTCGTCGCCATCATGACCCACCTGGCAGCGCTCTTTGTGGGCGTTACGCTCGGCGCCCTTTTGATTCTGAAAGTCAATTTACCCCGCCCGCCGGTGCAACCTGAGTGATGGTGCTGGCACATAAGTTGGAAGGGCGCCCCCCGGAGCGCAGACTAGGACGCCTGGAGAGCGGAGCCGCCAGCGGGGCGGCGCTACCGGCTATCCTGCCGGTGGCGAACGTTGTCGTCGCGCAGGCTCGGCATGCATGCGAGATCATCCGCATGGCAGCCCTCGGGCGTCAGCGCGCGACGCCGCCGGTCTTCCCCATTGCAGCGCCCACGGCGTGCGCAGGGCTGGAGCGTGCATAGAGCCGAGACTGGGGCGACGGAGACGACCTGGTCGCGTTGCGGGAAGGATTGGAAAAAAATTGTCCAACCTGAGCCCGAATGCCCGACGAACTGGGCCCAAGGGCATTTATTTCCATAAAATGGATTGGAGGCCTCGCCCGGAATCGAACCGGGGTGCAAGGATTTGCAGTCCTCTGCGTAGCCACTCCGCCACGAGGCCGTCGGGCAAGCCCGAGCCCGCCGCTCATACCAACGCTGTCGTCCGCCCGCAAGGACCCGCGTGCGGAATAAGAAAAAAGACATGGCTGGGCCGTAAACGGGTTTGCAAATGGGAACCAGCTTGATATACGGCGCTCATCCGCTGCGGCGGTGTGTTCCCCGATAGCTCAGCTGGTAGAGCATTCGACTGTTAATCGAATTGTCGCAGGTTCGAGTCCTGCTCGGGGAGCCAACCTTTTCATAAGCGCATGTGCAAAAGCCCCACCAGTTCTAAGTCTGGTTGTGAATTTGGGGCGGCGGCGGGGTAGCACCGGGCCCGCTGTCGATATGATGGGCGTTCCGACTGCACCTCATATGACAAAAACTGAATCCGAACAGGACTGGCCCAACTGCGCAGTTCCCGAGAATGGGGCGGCCTGAAACGTGCGCTTATTGGAGAGCGCAACTGCTGAGGACGCCGGGCCATGGGCGACGTAGCCTCCCTGCCAGCGGCAGAGACGAGCAGCACGCGCAGCGCGGTGCGACATGATTCGACCCCCGACGTCCGAGCCGGCTCGGCCCGCTGCATTTTCTGTCAGGCAGCGCTTGAAAATGTTGTGCTGGGCAGAACCGCGCATGTGACCATGTGCTGAACTTTCAGCCGGGAGACGGACCGCTACACGTCCCAAAAGAAAATCGATTTGTGTCATGAGCCGAGCGAGAAGGAGCGTCGCCCAGAAACGAGCCTCTCTAACCGGTTATCTTGATCGCGCTGGTGCTTGCATCACGTTTGAACTCCCGAGTCAGCTCCTATTGCGGCTGATCCATGCGATTGGCGTACTCCGGTCCAGCGCTTGGGCAGGAGGACAAAACGATGAGCATCGCAGCGCTTCACGCTCTTGATTTTCCAGCATCCTGTCGAGCGAACCACCGCGGCGGTCTTTGCGCCCGAATATCCTCCATCGGCGTACATACGTTCATATCTCTTGCTGGGTTTCTGTCCTGTATGCCTGCATGTATTAGAGCTTACTATTGTCCAACAACATACCGTTCAACAAAATCACTGATTACTTTATTTACGATGCGGGGCTGTACATGAATTTGATCGTCCAACCAGGAAATTTCCCGGGGTGAGTTGATTACCATTTCGTAGCTGGGAAAATAATCTACGTAATCAAACTCAGCTGCAAGTGCTCCGGCAACGGAGCGGAGCGTCGCCTTAGAAAGACTATTAGCCGAGATCACGTCCATATCCGTGAAGGTCTGGGTCATAGGCACTGGTGAGACTGTTATGATGATTTTTACGGCGGGGTTTACCTCGTAGAGAGCGAGGAAAGCCTCTCGAAGAGTACTGAGACATTCTGGAAAATTTACATTATGGAAGTGTACTCGATTATGTATCGGCCGAATTGCCCCGGGATTGATGCTATTGAAAACAATTTTGCTCGCCGTATCCAACCAAGTCTCGGTTAAGCCGAGGGTAAGAACTATCAGATCAGCTTTAGAAATCTCAAATGAGATATTGTCCAATTGGTGGCGTAACGAGAGCGCAGCTCCCTTACTCATAGTTCGGGTGTGGCTAGTCTGTGGATCGAACCATACCCCGGGCTCAACCTCCAGCAACCCGTGGTCCGGAAAATCCAGCCGTCCAAGCCCGCGCATGATCTCACTCGCCATGGAATGAGGATTATACTTGTTCAAGACGGTGTTTTGGAAATGAGGCTTAGCGACATATATCGTCTGATCAAACTGAAACTCGGCGGTCGGCACCCTGAAGCCATTGATAAGTAGAGCATGCTCGACGTTTCGCGCAAAGCATGAGCCGATAGTATAGATCGAAGCGCCACGATCGATAAAAAACTTCGGCTTATTCGTTATTTTTGCGAATGCATTGCTCAGTAAGCGGTCCCTTGCCGTGTGTGCGTTGTCGACTGCTCTACCGGCGGCGTCAAATTCGCACCACTGACGATTATCATTCAATTTTCTTTGTTTAAGAACTTCACTATAGGGAATCAGCATATTTGGACGCGAATTGGAAAAAATCACCGCCTACTCCGAGGGTTCTAGATATTACGAGCTTGGCCTTTATCGAAATAGCGAAACTTAACGGTCGTCAAGCACGGATCGCGCGCTGGAAGGCGTGGCCCTCGCCACCGCCCTGCCGACAGCCATCGTGGAGCCGGGCAAGACGTTCGCCATCGCGGGCAATTGGGGCAATTACAACTCCAACCAACGGGGCGAGTTCGGCGCCTACAATCCGCAGGGTTATTCCTCCATAGGGTTCAACGCCGTGGGCGTCGGCGGCGCGACCCGGCTGACCGACGGCCTCCAGATCAACGCCGCCGTCTCCGTGGGCATCAGCGGCAGGACGGGCGCGTCTCGCGTAGGCTCCTGGTAGCCAGTGAGACGCGCGCGGACCCGAAGGCCTTGCGCGCGTTCACCCACTCACGTAAGCGCCTCCTCCAACAGGGAGAGCGCGCATGACGACGGGCACGGGCGAAGGTTTCAACACGCGGCGGATCGGGCATGTGGACTGCCCGGGCGGCGGGCAGGTCTGGGTCGAAGGCACGACGCTTTACGTCGGCCACATGCGCGCGCCGGGCGGCACCAGCATCTATGACGTGGCCGATCCCACCAAGCCGCGCCTCCTGTCGCGCATCGACCTGCCGGAGGGCTGGCACTCGCACAAGGTGCGCGTGAGCGGCGACGTGATGATCGTCAACCACGAGATGAACGGCAAAGGCTCCGAGCACATCGGCGGCGGCCTCACCATCTACAACGTGGCGGACCCCGCCTCCCCCCGCCTGATCACCAAATGGCAGACCGGCGGGGCGGGCGTGCACCGCTACGATTTCGACGGGCGCTACGCCTACGTTTCCGCCACCGCCGAGGGCTACGTCGGCTACATCGTGGTGATTCTCGACCTGCTCGATCCCGCCCATCCCCGCGAGGTCTCGCGCTGGTGGATTCCCGGCCAGTGGCAGGCCGGGGGGGAGCAGTACCTCTGGGACGATTTCGTCGCGCCCAAGTGCCACCACCCGCTGCGCGTCGGCGACAGGCTTTACGTGAGCTATTGGCACCACGGCCTGTTCATCCTCGACATTTCCGATCTCTCGAAGCCGAAGATGGTGGGCCATGACCGCCGCAGCCCGGCCTTCCCCCACCCCACCCACACCTGCCTCGTCGTTCCCGAGCTGCTGAAGGGCCGCAAGGTCATGGTGGTGGCGGACGAGGACGTCGCGAAGCTGCGTCCCCACGCGCCCGCGTTCTCGTGGGTCTATGACATCACGGACGAGACCCTGCCCACGCCCATCGCCAAGATCGACGTGCCGGGCCTCGACGTCGACGGCTCGCCGCAACCGCCCATGACGGGCTGCCACCAGCCGTCCGAGCGCTTCAACGGCACAGTGATTCCCTTTGCGTGGTTCGCGCAGGGCTTGCAGGTGTTCGACGTGGCGGACCCGTTCGCCCCCAAGCGGGTGGCGCACTACCAGCCGACCCCGCCCGAGGGGCAGACCCGCGCGTCCTCCAACGACGTGACCATCGATTCGCGCGGCCTCGTTTACCTGATCGACCGCATCCGGGGCGTGGACATCATCGAGCTGACCATCTGATTGGAGCCCAGCCCCCTGAAATTAGGACAGGAACCCCCGTCGCAGGCGCACGTTGAGCTCGCGACGGGCGTACCCTCGCCTACGTTCTGGAGGTTTCCATGTCGATCGCCAAAGCCGGACTTATCGCCCTGTGTCTTACGACAGGCTGCGCCGTAGCTTCGTTCGCCCAGACGCCGGGCCCCACCCGCGATTCCACGGTTGAAGGCGACCAGAAGCTCAACACAACGGCGCCTCCTGGCCTTCCCGCCGGCGCGCAGAACATGACGGACGCTGAGCGCCAGCGCACCCAGAGCATGCAGGACCGCACGCTCACCAACCGCGCCGCCGGGTCCACCGCGCCGACGACCGGGACCATCCCCACCGTGCGCGACCGCCAGGACCAGCGCACCAACGACAACAAGGACGACACGACCGACTACGGCAAGGCCACGCCTTCGCCGGGCGCCCGCTAAGGGCGCGGCGTCCACGGCGCGACGTGCGACTCACGAAGCGTCATCCCGGCGAGCGCCGGGACCCACGGCGGGCCAAGAGCCCCGGCCAGCCGTGGGTGGCCGCCCCTTTCTAGCAGGGCGGCGTTCGATCCGGCGTCATGAAGCACGCCCACCCCACGCCAAATCCATCTCCGCGCCAGCCGCGTATAGAACCAGCACATCCAACGCGCTGGAGAGATCATGGCCGTCCCCGGACGCGAGCCTGCAATTGTATGGTTTCGCGACGACCTCCGCATTTCCGACCAGCCCGCGCTGACGGCGGCCGTCCAATCGGGCCGGCCCGTCCTGGCGCTGTACCTGTATGACGGCGGCGCCTCGGAGGGTCGCCCGCTGGGCGGCGCGCAGCGCTGGTGGCTGCACCATTCCCTCGCGGCGCTCTCCTCCTCGCTGGCCGCCATCGGCGGGCGGCTCGACATCGTGGCGTGCGCCCACGAGGAGCTGCCTCGCCTCGCCGCGAGCGTGAAGGCCCCCGCGGTCTACTGGACCCGGCGCTACGGCGCGCAGGCGATCGCGTGCGACGCGCATCTCAAATCAGCGCTCGGCCAACAGGGCGTGGAGGCTGCGAGCTTCAACGGACGCCTGCTGCGCGAACCTTGGGAGGTGCGCACCAAGACCGGCGATCCCTTCCGGGTGTTCACGCCGTTCTGGCGCGCGCATCTGGCGCCCGGCGACCCCGCCGCGCCCCTGCCCGCGCCGGGCGCCGTCGTCCCCGCCGAATGGCCTGCCGAGGCGCCCGCGCGCACAAGCCTCGACGCGCTCGCGCTGCTCCCCACCACGCCCGACTGGGCGGGCGGCCTGCGTGCCGCGTGGACTCCCGGCGAGGCGGGCGCGCGCGAACGGCTGGCGGCGTTCTTCGACGAGGGGCTCGCCCTTTACGCGAACGAGCGCGACAGGCCCGACCGCGAATCCACATCGCGCCTGTCGCCGCATCTGCGCTTTGGCGAAATCTCGGCGCGGCAGATCTTCCACGCGACGCGCCACATGGAAGCCGAGCGGCCGGAGCTGTCGCGCCAGACCAGCAAGTTCCTTGCGGAACTCGGCTGGCGCGAGTTTTCATACCACCTGCTGTTCCACAACCCGGACCTCGCCACGCGCAACTTCCAGCGCCGGTTCGATGCGTTCCCCTGGCCGCAGGTCAGCGCCAAGATCGTGCAGGCGTGGCGCAAGGGCCGCACCGGCTACCCCATCGTGGACGCGGGCATGCGCGAGCTGTGGAGCACCGGCTTCATGCACAATCGCGTGCGCATGGTGGTCGCGTCCTTCCTGGTGAAGCACCTGCAGGTGGACTGGCGGGTCGGCGAGGAGTGGTTCTGGGACACGCTCTGCGACGCCGATCCGGCGAGCAACGCCGCGAGCTGGCAATGGGTCGCGGGCTGCGGGGCGGACGCGGCGCCCTATTTCCGCATCTTCAATCCCATCCTGCAGGGCGAGAAGTTCGATCCTGAGGGCGATTACGTGCGCCGCCATGTGCCGGAGCTGGCGAATGTGCCCGCCGCCTACATTCACAAGCCCTGGACCGCGCCCGCTCCCGTGCTGGCCCGCGCGGGCGTGCGGCTGGGCGTGACGTATCCCGCGCCCATCGTGGACCATGGCGCAGCGCGCGAGAGCGCTCTGGCGGCGTTCGCGGAGCTGAAAGACCAAACGCCCGCCTGATGGGCGGGCGTTTGGACGGATCGCGTTTCAAGCGGTCTCGTTGGCGGCGGCTCAGTGCCGCCGCAGCACGTACTTCTCGATGAAGCGCCCAACCGGGCTCGTGAGGCGCAGCGGCGCGTCCGTCACCGCAAAGCAGATGCAATCGGCGTCGCTTTCCACATGGGGGCTATGCTCGATGGAGCCGTCCGCGATGGCGATGTCGCCGCGCCCGTAACGGCCCTGCACATCCGAGAACGCGCCCGTGAGCACCAGCGTCAGCTCGGCGCCCTCGTGGGTGTGCTTGGGCAGGCGGCGGCCCGCGCGCACGTGGATGAGGCTCGCGTCCCCGCCCCCGACGGCGCCCAGCTTGCACTCGCGCACGCCCGGCACCACGAACCGCCAGGCCAGCCCGTCAAGCTCGCAGCCGATGAAGCGGCGCAGCGGCGCCGGCAGCAGGTCGTCAGCGCGCGCAGGCGCAGCGGCCGCCGCAGGTTCAGCGTCCATGGCGAAGATCGCCGCAAGGCGCCGGTCATGATCCGCCACGGGCGCGAGCGCTTCGGCGTCCATCAACTGGGCGGCCGAGAGGGTCTCGACCGCGCGCACGAAGCGCCTGTTCTCCGGCTTGAGCACAAGATGGGAGGCGACCAGCGCGTGGCGCGCAGGGTCCAGTCCCCCTGCTCCATAGGTCGCGAGCAACTCATCGAGCTGCGGTCCCCACGCCGGGTCCCGAAGACCCGCATTTTCCTGATAACCGCTCGCGTCGCGACCCTGCATAAGGAGCCGTCTCCTGCTGAAGATAGACCTAGATGTTTGCCTTACGCTGCAACCTGAGCGCTGGATCACCGTTCCGTGAAGTATCGCGCGTTCCGCTCCGCCGCTGCGGCTTGCGCCGGCCCCGCCCGCTAAATACCTTGTCGCCCACAGGGAGACCCAGGGACATGATCATCACCGAGGACGTCATCGGCGCAATTGGCCGCACGCCGCTGATCAAGCTGCGCCGAGCCTCGGAGATGACGGGATGCACGATTCTCGGCAAGGCGGAGTTTATGAACCCGGGCGGCTCCGTCAAGGATCGCGCGGCGCTCGCCATCGTGCGCGACGCGCTGGCGCGCGGGCAGTTGCGGCGCGGCGGCGTCATCGTGGAAGGCACGGCGGGCAACACCGGCATCGGGCTGGCGCTGGTGGCCAACGCGCTTGGCTTTCGCACGGTGATCGTCATTCCCGAGACGCAGTCGCAGGAGAAGAAAGACATGCTGCGGCTGCAGGGCGCCGAGCTGATCGAAGTCCCCGCCGTGCCTTACTCCAACCCGAACAATTACGTGAAGGTCTCCGGCCGCATCGCCGAGCGGCTGGCGAAGGAATGCCCCGAGGGCGCCATCTGGGCCAACCAGTTCGACAACGTCGCCAACCGGCAGGGCCACGTCGAGACGACCGGGCCGGAGATCTGGGACCAGACCGACGGCAAGGTCGACGGATTCACCTGCGCGGTGGGCACCGGCGGCACTCTGGCGGGCGTCGGCATCGCGCTGAAAGAGCGCAACGCGAACATCAGGATCGCGCTGTCCGATCCCATGGGGGCCGCGCTGTATTCCTATTACACGAGCGGCGTCCTGAAATCGGAAGGCTCGTCGATCACCGAGGGCATCGGCCAGGGCCGCATCACCGCGAACCTTGTGGACGCGCCCATCGACATGGCGTTCCAGATTCCCGACGAGGAGGCCCTGCCCATCGTGTTCCAGCTCGCCGAGCAGGAAGGCCTGCTGCTGGGCGGCTCGTCAGGAATCAACGTGGCGGGCGCGATTCGGCTGGCGAGAGAGCTGGGCCCTGGGCACACGATCGTGACGATCCTGTGCGATTCCGGCGTGCGCTACGCCTCGAAACTGTTCGACCCGGCGTTCCTGCGCGCAAAACACCTCCCCGTCCCGGGCTGGATGGAGCGCCCGGTGACCATCGACGCCGGGCTGGTGTGAGGGCGTAGCCGCGCGGCCTGAAGCGCGCGCACGCTGTCCGAGTAAAGCTCCACTTGCCGCGCAGCGGAACCCGGGAGCCAGAGCCTCAACAGGGAGCGTGCGGCCCCTCGATCCCGGATCGCTTCGCGTCCGGGAAAGTGGGCTTCAGCCGCTTTCGGACTTGTCCGGCGGGCCTGGTTGCGCGCAGTAAAGCGCGCGCTCCCGCGGCGGAGCCCTTCCCCGCCTCACCCCGGCAGCTTGGCGCCTTTGTAGAGCCAATCCACGCACGCCCACATGTCCTCGTCCGATCTGGCCCGATAGACCTCGTTGCGCACGTCGCTCTCGACGCCGCCGGTGTGGTAGAGGTTGTACCAGACGGAGCGGCTTTCGAGCTGCAGTCGCGCGGTGCGCAGGAAGCGGGCCTTCTCGAACGCGGCGAAGGCCGCCGGATG
>JAQGJX010000014.1 GCA_028290405.1 Hyphomicrobiales bacterium | reverse complement strand
GAAGCGCTGGCGAGCGAACGCGAAGCCGAATGGCGCCGCATCGGCGCCGCAACCTTCCTCAGCGACGACGAGAAGCGTGCGGCGGTGGGCTATGGGCCGATGAAGAAGGCGGCGCGTTCGCCGTGTCGATGTACGGGCGCCCTCAAGTACCGACCGGATCAGGCGCGCAATATGGATGGGCGATGGACGCCGGAGGGACGCGCGCCCCGTCCCCAGGCGCAAGACGGTGTAGACATTGTGCTGCGTCCCGACGATGATTGTGACGCGTAGTGGGAGGCGGCGAGGAAGCAGTGCAAAGCATTGTTACGAATGCGATCGCCACCAAGGTCCATGACGGGCGGACACAATGATATTGAGAAGTGCGCCAAGGGGTTCGTGTCCATGAGATGCGATGGCAACCCGGTCTAGGCAAACGTAAGATACTGAACAAAAGTTCGTACGGAGACTTTGGATGGAAGAGGAATTGCACCCAGTCGTGGAGGCGTATTACCACGCATTGCGATCGAGAGACCCTGCCAGGATTTTGCGGGCTCGCAAGCTCCTTGAAAGCGATGCCACTCTCAACGACGAAGACCGAATTCACTTCTCGGCAATGTTCGCACACGAAGACGGTCATGATGACGAAGCGCTTCAGATCCTGTCCGAAGCAATCGCGCAGGGATTTGACAACCGAAGCGGATTTCTGATGTTCCGCTCTAGCATTTATATTTCGATGAAGCGATATGCGGAGGCGCTGGCCGATATCGAGTGCGTGCTGGCTGAAAAAGAGCCCCATATGGTGGAGCGCTTCCACCCTTCCTACAAGTTCCGCAAGGCCTACGCGCTCGCCATGCTGGCCGACCCCGCGTTTCCGGCGACCTTTGCCCAGATTGATCCAGATTACTCCGAGAGGCTCGACAGGGGCCGGAAGACAAAGGCGGACCTCGCGCGCATATACGAGGAGCGGGTGGCCGGGAAAGATAGGCGATAAGAAGCTTGCCGAGCGCATCGGAGGTCTTTGATGACCGATCTTGAAATTGTAATGGAACGTCTCGGCGAGGCGCTTCGCACCGGCGCTTGTGACGATCCGCTGCGCACGACGGCGCTGTTACAACTGGACTGCGCCGGGGCTCGCGCATCGAAGCTGCGGGACGGAAGCTGGATCATCGACCCTTGCCGCTCCACGCAGTTCCCCGTCGAAGTGGGCGTCAGCTATTCCACCGGCATGAAGTTGCTGATGTTCTCCCTGAATCGCGATCTGGATGTCTTCAAATATCCTGACAGCTTGCCGAACTTCGGGCCAAATCCGCAGATCCATCCAGGTCGCGTAGGACTGGGATTTCTCGCGCGGTGGCGGCGTGACGGTATCGACTTCGATGCGCTGGTCGACAGGGGCGTGCACATCAGCGCGGTCTTCGTCGGGTTGCCCGGCTGACCTGAGATCGCGGGTCGGTCTCATGTCAGCGCATACTGCGCTCGTATAATTATACCAGAAAGCCCGCCATGCCCGACGTCGCGCAATCCTTCATTGAGCGCGGCGACCTGGCGCATCTTGCGTTGCTGCTGTGGGCGGGCGGCGCCTCGTGGCTGCTGGTGTGGTCGCTGCGCGAACTTGCCAGCGCCAATCGCCGGTTCGACGCATTCGTGCGCGAGCTGGCGCGGTTCAACCGTAAATATGGAGCCGAGAAATGATGTACGTCTTCGCACGGCGAAGGCGCGCTGCTGCGCGTCCGCGCCGGTCTGACCCTGACGCGATCTTCCGCGCCTTTATGCGCACGCTGGAGCGCCTGCGCCGCGCTCCGGGGGATAAGGAGCCCGCATGAGCGCCGTTCAGAACTGCCGATGGCGGGAGGCGAGCCTTGAGATCAAGCGCGCTCCGCTGGCGCTTGAGCGCGTGGACGCCCGCGGCAGGTTCGAGGGCTACGCCAGCGTGTTCGGCGTGGTCGATCTGGGGCGCGACATGGTGATGAAAGGCGCCTTCGCGGCGACGCTGAAAAGGCGCGGCGCGGGCGGCGTTCGGCTGCTGTGGCGGCACGATCCCGCGCAGCCGCTCGGCGCCTGGCTCGCGCTCGCCGAAGACCAGCGCGGGTTGAGGGCGCGCGGCCAGCTCGATCTCGCCACTCCAGCCTCGCGCCGGGCCTTCGCGCAGATGCGCGAGGGCGCCCTGGACGGGCTCTCCATCGGCTATCGCGCGCTGCGCCAGAGCCGCGCGGGCCCCGGCGGCGTGCGGCGCCTGCACGTGATCGACCTCATGGAGATTTCGCTCGTCGACCATCCCATGCTGCCGCAGGCCCGCGTGTCGCCGGTGGCGGCGACGGGTTCGAAGTGCGCCGAGGCGCGGCTGGATTGGCGCCTTGCGGCGTTCAGCGTCGAACTGAGCCTGCTGCGCCTGGCGCAGCCGGAGCGCCCGTCGTCCTAGCCAAAGTCTTCGACGGACGCCGCCGCGCGTGCCGCCCCAACGCCCGCGTTCGCCGTCCGGCGCGGGATTGACCGAAGATCCCCGCGACGGCTTCACCCCACGCGCGTCTCGCCATGGCTTCCCAGGCCATGCGCCTGCGCGCGCTTTTTCAAGAGAAAGCGTTTCACCCATGCAGCCCAGCAATCTTCACGCCGCCCCCGAGAACAAGGCGGCCACGTCCGCCGACGCGCTCGCGGAACTCCACGGCGTCTTCTCGGCCTTCCGCGAAACCAACGACGAGCGCATGGCGCAGATCGAGCGCCGCCTGTCGAGCGACGTCGTCACGGAAGAAAAGCTCGCCCGCATCGACCGCGCCCTCGACGAGGCCCGCAAGCGCCTCGACACGCGCGAGCTGGAAGCCGCCCGCCCGCGCCTGGGCGTGGAGGCCAAGAGCGAAGGCCCGCAGGCCCGCGAGCACAAGGCGGCGTTCCGCGAGTACATGCGCAGCGGCGACAGCGCCGGCCTGAAGGCGCTGGAGGAGAAGGCGATGTCGGCGGGCTCCGGCCCTGACGGCGGATACCTGGTGCCGGTGCCGGCCGAGCGCGAGATCCTGCAGCGCATGGCGAACATCTCGCCCATCCGCGCCATCTCGTCAGTGCGGGAAATCTCCACCGCCACGTACCGCAAGGCGTTCTCGGTGTCGGGCCCGTCGGGCGGCTGGGTGGCGGAGGCCGATCCCCGCCCCCAGGGGGCGAACCAGCAGCTCGCCGACATGAGCTTCCCGGCCATGGAGCTTTACGCCATGCCGGCCGCCACCCAGAGCCTGCTCGACGACGCTGCGGTCGACATCGAGCAATGGGTCGCGCAGGAGATCGACACGGTGTTCGCCGAACAGGAAGGCGCGGCCTTCGTGAACGGGAACGGCGTCAACAAGCCCACCGGCTTCCTGAGCTACACGAAGTCCACCGTGGCGGCCTGGAGCTGGGGCAAGACGGCGTATCTGCCCACGGGCGTGGCGGGCGCGCTGCCCGCCGCCAACCCGTCCGACATCTTCGTGGACCTGATCTATGCGCTGCGCGCGGGCTATCGCCAGAACGCGCGCTTCGTCATGAACCGCAAGACCCAGGCGGCGGTCCGCAAGCTGAAGGCCACCACGGGCGAATATCTCTGGCAGCCGCCCAGCGGCGTCGGCCAGCCGGCCACGCTGATGAACTTCCCGCTCGTGGAATCCGAAGATATGCCCGACATGGCCGCGGACAGCTTCCCGGTGGCCTTCGGCGATTTCCAGCGCGCCTATCTCGTGGTGGACCGCCGCGGCGTGCGCGTGCTGCGCGATCCCTATTCGGCCAAGCCCTATGTGCTGTTCTACACCACCAAGCGCGTGGGCGGCGGCGTGCAGGACTTCGACGCCCTTAAGCTGCTGAAGTTCGGAACCGCCTGAGCCTCAGCGCCATCGCGCGAGCAAGCCGTCGATCCACGCCCGCTGGGGCGCGACGAGCGCGCCCTGCGTGATGGTTCCGCACTGCTTGCGTCCTTCGCCCGTCGACCATGTCACGATGGCGAAGACGCTGCCGTCCGCCGCGAAGACAGGCCCGCCGGAATCGCCCGTGCAGGCCCCGAAGCCCTTCGCGTTCGGGTCTTTCGCCCACAGCAGGATGCGCGACGCCGGCGCGCGGGCCTCAAGCTCGCCCGCGCGCAGGCGCCCCGCCGAGTCGCCGTCGCCCTCGCGCGTGATGCCGAAGCCCGCGATGCGATAGCGGTCTCCCACGGCGAGCGCGTTCGTGGGCGACAACGCCGCAGGCTGGAAGGCGCTCGGCAGGGGCTCGGCGAGGCGCAGCAGCGCGAGATCGATGGAGCGCTCGCGCTTCTTGATCGCGTCAGGGCGGAACTCGGGATGGATGGACGCGTCCACGACGCTGACGATGCGCGGCGCGCCCTGCCGGGTCACGTTGACCGCGAGCGCGTCCGCCCCATGGGCGCAATGGCCGGCGGTCAACACCACGGTGGGCGACAGCACGACCCCCGTGCAGAAGCCCGCCGAGCGCCCGCCGCGCTTGAGCACCATGATGGCGTGCGCGCCCTCCCGCGCGCTCGCTTCCTCGGATGCGCCCACCAGCGCGTTCGCGTTGAACGACACGGCGCACGAGACGGCCAGCGCCGCCGCGGGAAGCAGGCGGTTCACGCGCGCCATGCGGTCTCCTTCATCCAGAACGATTTTGCGCGGAGCGCTTCATGACCCCCATACTTCTCAATCCCCCCTCCGTCGAGCCGATTTCGCTGGCGCAGGCCAAAGCGTGGCTGCGGGTGACGGGCGCCGACGAGGACGATCTGATCGCGGGTCTCGTGGTCGCCGCCCGCACGCTGGTGGAGACCGTCACGCGCACAGCCTTGCTGGCCCAGACCTGGCGCGTCGTGCTCGACGCCTGGCCCGCAGACGGGCTGCGCGTGCCGCTGGCGCCGTTTCGCAGCGTCGTGGCGTTGCGCACGCTGGCGGCGGACGGCGCGGAGCAGATCGTGCCCGCCTCCAGCTATGTGGTGGACGCCAGTCCCGCAGAAGCGCGGGTTCGGTTCCTCGTCGCCCCCGCGCAGCCCGGCCGCAGCGTGGCGGGGGCCGAGATGGACTTGGTGGTGGGCTTCGCGGCGGCGCCCGAGGAGGTTCCCGAGCCGCTGCGCCACGCGGTGCGCCTGCTGCTAGCGCGTTGGTACGAGCAGCGCGGCGACGCCGGGACCGACAGCGCGGCCGAGCGTCTGCCGGGCGCCGTGGCGGCGTTGCTCGCGCCCTATCGCCGCGTGAGGCTGTCATGAGGGGCGCGCGGATCGGGGAGCTTGATCGCAAGCTCGCGCTGGAGCGGCCGCTCGATACGCCCGACGAGATCGGCGGGGCGGCGCGCGCCTGGACGCTGGTGGCGGACGTGTGGGGCCATGTGCAGCCCACGCGCGGCGTGCGGCGCTTTGCGGGCGAGCGCGAAGAAAGCGCCGTCACGCACCGCATCGCGATCCGCTGGCGGCCGGACGTGACGGGCGCCATGCGGCTGCGGGACGGGGCGGCGGTCTATTCCATTCATGCGGCGACCGACGGGGACGGCAGGCGCCGGTTCCTGATCTGCCATTGCGAAGAACTGGCGTGAGGAGAACGGCATGACCCTGTCCCCCGCCATCGCGTTGCGCAAGGCCATGCGCGACCGGCTGCTCGCAAACTCCGCGCTGCTGGCCCGGCTTGGCGCGCAGCGCATCCACGACGAGGCGCCGCGCGCCGCCGCGACGCCTTACGTGACGTTCACGCAGGCGCAAATGCGCGACTGGTCCACCATGACCGATCGCGGCGCCGAGCATGTCCTGAACCTCGACGTGTGGTCCTCGCGGCCCGGCGCCCACGAGGCGTTGGAGATCGCCGCCCTGGTGGCGGCGGCCCTAGACGATGCGCCGCTCGCGCTCGACGGCCACCGGCTGGTTTCCCTGCGCTGTCTCGACACCCAGACGGGCCGCGAAAACGCCAACCGCTTCGTGCGGGCGCGGCTGCGGTTCCGGGCCGTCACTGAATCCCTCTGACACAAGGACGAATTTCATGGCCGCTCAAAAAGGCAAGGACCTGTTGCTGAAGCTCGACGACGGCGCGGGCGCCTTCGTCACCATCGCGGGGCTTCGCACCCAGCGCCTCGCGCTCAACGCCGATCCGGTGGACGTCACCAACCAGGAATCGGCGGGCCGCTGGCGCGAGCTGCTGGCGGGCGCCGGGGTCAAGCGCGCCAGCGTCGCGGGCTCCGGCGTGTTCAAGGACGAGGCGTCCGACGCGGCGGTGCGCCAGATGTTCTTCGACGGCGTGATCCGCAACTGGCAGATCATCGTGCCCTCGTTTGGCATCGTGCAAGGCCCGTTCCAGATCTCGAGCCTCGATTATCGCGGCGAGCATTCCGCTGAAGTCACCTTCGAGCTGGCGCTGGAATCGGCTGGCGCGCTTGCGTTCACGGCCATCTGACCATGGCCAACGCAAGACGAGGCGACATCGAGGCCCAGTTCGGCGCGACGCGCTACACGCTGCGCCTCACGCTTGGCGCCCTGGCGGAACTCGAATCCGCCTTCGGGGCGACGGATCTCGTGGGCCTGGCGGCGCGGTTCGAGAGCGGCAGGCTTTCGGCGCGCGACCTGCTGCGCATCATCGGCGCCGGGCTGCGCGGGGCGGGGCATCCCCTCACCGACGACGACGTGGCGAAACTGCCCGTAGAGGGCGGTCTTCCGGCTTATGCGCGCATCGCCTCGGACCTTCTGGCCGTCACGTTCGGCGACGCGCTCGCCGACGGGGGGCCAAGCCCGGTCCCTACGCCGCCGCAGGGCGCCTGAAGCCAGAGCGCGCCGCCCCCCAGCCCTTTCCCTGGGACGAGGCGATGGCGTTCGGTTTCGGCGTCCTGCGGCTGGGCCCGGGGGATTTCTGGTCCCTGACCCCGCGTGAACTCGCGGCGGCTTTCGACGGCCTGCACGGAAAGACGCAGCGCGCCGCGCCTGCGCGCCATGCGTTGCAGGCGTTGATGCAGGCCTTCCCGGATTGAATCTTTGAAAGGATTTCGACATGGCCGACAGCACGGATTTCGCCGACCAGGACCTCGCCCGGATACGCGGCGGACTCGACAGCATCGATCTGTCCGCAGAGCGCGTGTCGCGCTCGCTCACCAAGGCGTTCGCCGGGGCGGTATCCAGCGGCAAGTCCTTCGACGACACGCTGCGCACCGTGGCGCTGTCCCTGTCGAAGCTGGCGCTCAATGCGGGCATGAAGCCGATGCAGGAGGGGCTGTCTTCGCTGCTGGGATCGCTGGGCTCGTCTGTGTCGGGGGGCGGCGCGCCGTCCATGCCCGTGGCGCCGTTCGCCGAAGGCGGCGTGGTGTCGCGGCCGACGTTCTTTGGCTCGGGCGGCGGCCTCGGGCTGATGGGAGAGCGCGGCGCGGAGGCCATCATGCCGCTGGCGCGCGGGCCGGACGGGCGCCTGGGGATCGCCGCCGGCGGGGCAGGGCAGGCGCCCGCCACCGTCAACGTGACGATCAACACGCCCGACGCCGAAAGCTTCCGGCGCTCGCAGGTTCAGGTGACGGGCGCGCTGGCCCGCGCGGTGGCGCGCGGGCGGCGCAGCTCCTGATCGCTCAGGCGCCGAGCATTCCCGCGATTTCGTCTTTCAGCGTGAGGCGCTGTTTCTTCATCTGCTCCAGCGTGTCGTCGCTCATCGGCTCGACCTCGCTTTCGCCGCGATGAATGGCTCGGTTCACCTCGTGGTAGCGCTCCGCCAGATTCGCGAAACGGGCGTTTCCAATCTTCAGCGCATGCAGGCGCTCGCGCGCGTCTGGAAACTCTTCGTGCAGCTCATGCGGAACGTGGCTCATCGCGGGCTCAACTCCTCGTGGGTTTCGATGGCGCATTGTACGCCCCGCTCCGCTTCTTCCCCTTTGCTCTGGATCAATCGCCATGAACTTTCATGAAGTTCTCTTTCCGCTCGACGTGGCGTTGCACGCGCGCGGCGGGCCCGAGCGGCGCACGGACGTGGTGCTCACCGGATCCGGCCGCGAGGAGCGCAACCAGCGCTGGTCGCGCTCGCGCAGGCGCTGGGACGCCGGCTATGGCGTCAAGTCGCTGTCGGCCATCGCGAGCGTCGTCGAGTTCTTCGAGGAACGTCGCGGGCGCCTGTACGGGTTTCGCTGGCGCGACCGCGTGGACTGCAAGTCCTGCGCGCCCAACCTGGCGCCGACGCCGCTCGACCAGGCGCTGGGGACGGGCGACGGCGCCGTGCGCGAGTTCCAGCTGGTAAAGCGCTACGGCGCGTCGTTCGCGCCGTATTCGCGCGAGGTCGTGAAGCCCGTGGCGGGCTCGGTGCGCGTGGCGGTCGCGGGCGTGGAGGCCGCGAGTTCGCGCTACGCGCTCGACGCCAGCACGGGGCGCATCCTGTTCGCCGCGACCCACACGCCGCCGCCGGGCGCCGCCGTCACCGCAGGCTTCGTGTTCGACGCGCCGGTGCGCTTCGACACGGACTATCTTGAGATCGATCTCGCGGCCTTCGAGGCCGGCGACATCCCCAAGATCCCCCTCGTCGAAATCATCCCCTGACCGGAGGCCACGATGCGCCAACTCTCCCCAACCTTCGCGGCGCGGCTTGACGCGGGCGCCACGACCCTGTGCACCTGCTGGCGCATCACGCGCCGGGACGGCGTGGCGCAGGGCTTCACCGACCATGACCGCGACCTGACCGTGGCGGGCGCGACGCACGCGGCGCTGTCCGGCCTCGAGAGCACGTCGTTCGAGGCGCCGCTGGGGCTCGCGGTGGGCGGCGCCGACGTCTCGGGCGCGTTGAGCGCGGCCTCGCTCAGCGAGAGCGATCTCGCCAATGGCCTGTTTGACGGCGCCCGCGTCGAGATCTTCCGGGTGGACTGGAGCGATCCGTCGCAATTCGTGCTGCTGGACGCCGGCGTCATCGGCGAGATGCGGCGCACCGAGCACGCGTTCGTCGCCGAGCTTCGCTCGCTGGCGCACGAACTGGATCAGGAGACCGGCAGGCTCTTCCAGTCCTCCTGCGATGCGGACCTGGGCGACGCGCGTTGCCGCTTCGTCTTCGCCCAGGCGCCGTTCGTGGCGGAGACGCCGCTGCTCGCGGGGTCTTCGGCCATGGAGCTGCGGGTGGCGGCCGATTCCGTCGAGGAAGGCTGGCGCTCGGGCGGACTCGTCGAAGTGCTGACGGGCGCCAACGCAGGCGCGCGCACCAGCGTGAAGGAGCATAGGCGCAGCGCGGGCGTCGACGCATTGGGGCTGTGGAGCGCGCTCGCCGCCCCCCCTGCCGCGGGCGACCTCGTGCGGCTGCGCGCGGGTTGCGACAAGAGCTTCAGCACGTGCCGCGAGAAGTTCTCCAACGGAGCCAATTTTCGCGGCTTCCCGCACATGCCCGGCAACGATCACCTCATGGCCTATCCCGCCGAAGGCATGGCGATGGACGGCGGGAGCCTGTTCCGATGAACGCGCGCGAAACCATCGGACGAGAGCTGATCGTCGCCGCCGCCCGCCGCTGGATCGGCACGCCGTACTTGCATCAGGCGTCGCTGATCCATGTGGGGTGCGATTGCTTGGGACTGGTGCGCGGCGTCTGGCGCGAGATCGTTGGGCCCGAGCCCGAGGCTTTCGAGCCTTACACGCCCGATTGGGCGGAGGCGACGGGGCTTGAGCGCCTGGCGGCCGCGGGCGAACGGCACTTCACGCCCGTCGCGCTGAACGCCGTGGCGCCCGGCGACGTGGTGCTGTTTCGCTGGCGCACGGAGGCGCCCGCCAAGCATTGCGCCATCGTCACCGAGCCGGGCGCGATGGTGCACGCTCACGACGGGGCGAGCGTGTGCGAGGTGGCCCTGTCGCCCTGGTGGCGGCGGCGCATGGCCTTCGCGTTTTCCTTTCCCGATCCCTTGTCCTGAAGCTCAACGCGCGAACGCGCATGGCGGGCGTACATCATGGCCACACTCGTTTTGCAGACCGTCGGCGCCATCGCCGGGCAGTTCCTTGGCGGGCCGATCGGCGCCGCGATCGGCCAGACCATTGGGGCGGTGGCGGGCAACGCCATCGATCAGCGATTGTTCGGCCCGCAGGCGCGCGACGCCGCCGGCCCGCGCCTCGCCAGCCTCGCGGGGCTCGGCTCGACGGAAGGCGCCGCGGTTCCGCGCCTGCATGGCCGCGCGCGCATCGGCGGGCAGATGATCTGGGCCACGCGCTTTCTGGAATCGACGTCCTCCAGCGGGGGCGGCAAGGGCGGCCCCAGCGGCGGCGCGCAGACCAGCTATTACTACTACGCCAATTTCGCCATCGGGCTGTGCGAGGGACCCATCGCGGAGGTGCGCCGCATCTGGGCGGACGGCAAGGAGATCGACCGCACGCTGTTCAACATCCGCGTCTATCCGGGCGACGAGGCGCAGGAGGCCGACCCGCTCATCGTCGCCAAGGAGGAGGCGGGGAATGCGCCCGCCTATCGCGGGCTCGCCTATGTGGTGTTCGAGGGCATGGCGCTTGCGGACTTCGGCAATCGCGTGCCGCAACTGAGCTTCGAGGTGGTGCGTCCGCCTGCTGGACTGCCGGGCATGCTGCGCGCGGTGGACGTCATACCCGGCTCGGGCGAGTTCGCCTACGAGCCGGGCGCGCGCATGCGGCCCGGCCAGGCGTTCACGCCGGCGGGCGCCGAGAACCGGCACAATCTGGTGGCGGAAAGCGATTGGCTCGCCTCCATGGATTCGTTGCAGGCCCTGTGCCCCAACGTGTCCAGCGCGGCCCTTGTGGTGACGTGGTTCGGCGACGACCTGCGCGCGGGGCAATGCAGGATCGAGCCGCGCGTGGAGCGTTGGAGCAAGAGCGTCTCGGGGGCGCCGTGGTCCGTCGCCTCGCTCGGCCGGTCCCAGGCGCGCGAAGCCAGCAAGATCGACGGCAAGCCCGCCTATGGCGGCACGCCGTCGGACGCCTCAGTGACGGCGGCCATCGCGGACATGAAGGCGCGCGGCCTGTCGGTCGTGTTCTATCCGTTCGTGATGATGGACGTGCCCGCCGACAGCGGCCGGGCCGATCCCTGGACGGGCGCGGCTTCGCAGCCCGCCTATCCGTGGCGCGGCCGCATCGTGTGCGATCCCGCGCCGGGGCGCCCCGGCTCTCCGGACGCCACCGCTGCTGCGGGCGCGCAGGTGGCGGCTTTCTTTGGCTCGGCCGAACCTGTGGGCCAGGAATGGTCCTATCGCCGCTTCATCCTGCATTATGCGCGCCTGTGCGCGGCGGCGGGCGGCGTCGACGCGTTCTTGATCGGCTCGGAGCTGGCGAGCCTGACGCGGGTGCGTTCCGCCCCCGGCGTTTATCCGGCGGCGAACGCGCTTGCGAGCCTTGCGGCCGACGTGAAGGCCATCCTGGGGCCGTCCGTCAAAGTGTCGTATGCGGCGGACTGGACGGAATATGGCGCCCATGTGCTGGACGGCGGCGCGCAGGTGCGCTTTCCGCTGGATGTCGTGTGGTCGAGCCCTGCGGTCGATTTCATCGGCGTGGACCTGTGGGCGCCGCTGAGCGACTGGCGCGACGGGGCGTCGCATCTCGACGCGTCGCAAGCCGCGTCGGTCTATGACCGCGACTACCTGCGCGGGCGCGTGGGGTCCGGGGAAGCCTATGACTGGCATTACGCCAGCCCCGCCGCCCGGGCTGCGCAAACGCGCACGCCCATCACGGACGGCGCTTATGGCAAGCCGTGGACGTTTCGGCAGAAGGATCTCGTGGGCTGGTGGTCGAACGCGCACCATCCGCGCGTGGCGGGGGTCGAGACCGCCGCGAGCGCCTGGGCCCCGCGCTCCAAGCCGATCTGGCTCACTGAAATCGGCTGCCCGGCGGTGGACCGCGGCGCCAACGCCCCGAACGTGTTTCCCGACCCCAAGTCGAGCGAAAGCGGCCTGCCGTTCTTCTCGCGCGGGTTCCGGGACGACCTCATGCAGACGCGCGCGCTGGAGGCGATCCTGTCGCGCTTCGACCCTGCGCTGGAGGGCTTTGTGGACGCCCACAACCCTGTGTCGCCCGTATACGGCGGACGCATGGTGGACCCGGCGCGGGTGTTCGCATGGGCGTGGGACGCGCGCCCGTTCCCGGCGTTCCCCCTGCAGGCCGAGGCGTGGAGCGACGCGCCGCAATGGCTCACGGGCCACTGGCTCAACGGGCGGCTGGAAGGCGCGCCGCTGGACCGGCTTCTCGCGGCCATCTGCGGCGACGACGGCCAGCCGCTCGACGGCGTGAAGGTGGACGGATTTCTGGACGGCTACGTAATCGAGCGGCCCATGTCGCCGCGCGCTTCGCTGGAGCCGTTGGCGTCGTTCTTCGCCTTCGACCCTGTCGTCTCCGGCGGGGCGGTGCGGTTCCAGTCGCGCCGGGCGGCGCCAGCCGTCACGATTGACGAGAACGACCTTGCGCCGCGCGAGGGCGGCGAACTCGTGACGCTGACGCGGGCGCAGGAAAGCGAACTACCCCAGCGTCTCGCGGTGACGTTCTGGGACGGCGAAAGCGATTACCGCACGGCGACCGTGCAATCGCGTCGGCTGGAGGCAGGCTCGCGGCGTGAGAAGGCGACGGACCTTGCGCTCGTCACAACGCGCGCGGAAGCGCAGCGGCGCTGCGAGATCTGGCTCCAGGACATCTGGGCCGGGCGCGAAACGGCGAGCTTCGATCTTCGTCCGGGCCGCCTGGCCCTGGAGGTCGGCGATCTCGCGCAGGTCGCGTGCGGCGGCGCGCCCCGCCTGTTCCGCATCGAGCGGATCGTGGACGGCGACAGGCGCGAGGTCGAGGCGCGGGCCGTCCAGCCGACGATCTACGACCATCCCCCGGCGATCGTCGCCGGCGGGACTGTGGCTGTCCTGCGCACGCAGGGGCCGCCGCTGGTGCATGCGCTGGATCTCGCCCTGGTGCGCGGCCAGCCTGCGGGCATGCAGCACATCGCCGTCCATGCCGACCCGTGGCCGCGCAACATGGCGCTCTGGCGGGCGGAGGGCGGCGGCTTCGTCTTCGTGGGACTCGTGGAGCAGCCGGCCATGGTGGGCGAAACCCTCGATGAACTGGGGCCCGGCGTCACCTCGCGCATCGATGGCGCCAACACGCTCACGGTGCGCATGGCGCCGGGCGAACTCGCGTCGGTCGACGCCGTGCAGGCGCTTGGGGGGCGAACCGCCATGGCGATCCGCGGCGACGACGGGCAGTGGGAGGTCTTCTCCTTCACGCTGGCGGAGCCCGTCGCGACGAAAACCTGGCGGCTGTCGCGGCTCGTGCGCGGTCTCGGCGGACAGGACGGGCTGGCGGCCCGGACCATTCCGGCGGGGGCGCCCGTGGTGCTGCTGGATGCGGCCGTGACGCAACTGACCAGCGACCCGCAATTGATCGGCGCGCCGCAGACCTATCGCATCGGCCCCGCCGCGCAAGGACATGGCGGCCCTGCGGTGACGGAGTTCGTCGCCGCTGCCCGCGACCTTCCGCTCCGGCCCTACGCGCCCGTGCGCCCAAGGGCGCGGCGCGTTGCGGGCGGGGTGGAGATCAGCTTCGTGCGGCGGGGCCGCGTGGACGCCGATCCCTGGTCCCTGGTCGACGCGCCTCTCGGGGAAGCCAGCGAAGCGTACGAAATCGAAGTTCTCAGCGGCGGCGCGCTGAAGCGCGTGCTCGCAAGCCAGCAAACCACGCTGGTCTACGCCAGCGCGGACGAACTCGCCGATTTCGGTGCGCCGCAGTCGTCCTTGCGGCTGCGCATCTTCCAGATGAGCGCCGCCGTCGGGCGGGGCTTTGCGCGCGACGTCATCGTTCCTGTGGATTGACCCTTCACTCCAGCTCCCCGGAGCCTTTCATCATGGCTGATACGACAAACCTCGCGCTGCCTTTCATGGAGGCCGCGCAGGCGCAAAAGCACGTCACGCATAACGAGGCGCTGGCGGCGCTGGACGTGTGCGTCCAGCTTTCCGTGCTGGCGCGCGACGTCGCCGCCCCGCCGGCTTCGCTGGTCGCGGGGGCGCGCTACATCGTCGCCGCGGCGGGGTCCGGCGCGTTCGCCGGCAAGGCCGGGCAGGTGGCGTCCTGGGATGCGGCGGGCTGGCGGTTCATGGCCCCCCGCGCGGGCTGGCTCGCCTATGTGGCGGCGGAAGACGCGCTGGTGGTGCATGACGGCGCCGCATGGGTGCGGGCTGACGGCAAGATCACGCTGCTGCAAAACGTCTCGCGCCTGGGCGTGGGGACGAACGCCGACGCCGGCAATCCTCTGTCCGCCAAACTCAATGCGGCGCTGTTCGCCGCCCGCCCGGGCGCGGAGGGCGGCGACGGCGACCTGCGCTTCAAGCTGAACAAGGAAGCGACGGCGAAAACCGTCTCGCAATTGTATCAGTCCAACTGGTCGGGCCGCGCCGAGACGGGCCTGATGGGCGACGACCGCTTCCGCATCAAGGTCTCGGCGGACGGCGCGGCGTGGCTCGACGCCATGGAGGTCGACCCGGCCACGGGCGCGGTGGCTTTTCGCTCCGGGTCGGCCGCCGCGCCGGGCGTGCGCTTCCTGGCCGATGGCGGCTCGGGGATCGCCAATCCGGCGAACGGCGTGGTGGCGCTTGTGGCGGCTGGCGCCGAACGCGCGCGGGCCTCCAGCGCGGGATTGTCCGCGGACGTGATGTCGGGCAACGCATTCCGGCTCGGCGCCTCGGCGGTCGTGACCGACGCCGCCAACGCCCGCGTGCTGGGCGCCGCCGACAACGGCAAGCTCCTGTACTTCACGGCCGCCACGCCCATCGTGGTGACCGCGCCCGCCGATCTTGGCGCAGGATTCAGTTGCGCCATCCTGCAGGGCGGGGCCGGGCAGGTGACTTTGGCGGCTGGCGCGGGGGCCAGCGTCTCAAGTTACCAGAACGCGACGAAAACGGCCGGGGTGAACGCCATGGCGTCGGTGGTCGCGCCTGTGGCCAACGGCTTTGTGCTCGCTGGAGCCATCACGTCATGATCGGGCTTGCGCACATTCGGGCGGGGGTCTCGGGCGTTGCTGCGCCGCCGTTCGGCATCAGCTTCGTGGGCGGGGCGATGGACCCCCGCGTGAGCTTCGCGCGCGCCTCCCATGGCATGTCCTTCGACGCCACGGGGCGGCTCACCTATGCGCCCAACAACCTGGCGCTGAACAGCGTGTTCGCGGGCGCGGCCTCCGGCGCGACGGGAACGATGCCGACGAGTTGGACGAACGCCGGCGCGGTGGGAACTCTCACGGTCACGCCCGACGCCGCGGGGGGCGGCAACCGCCTTCGGGTGGCGGCGAGCGCCAGCCGCTACATCGTACGCCAGACCGTCAATGTCAGCGCGAACACCAGGTACGTGTTTTCGGTGGTGGTCGACGTGCTCGCCAGCGTCATCGTCGGGAACCTGATCGACGTCCGCAACGTCCCCGCCGGAACGGCTCTGGCGTATTATCAGAACGGCGCGCTATCGACGTACTCATCGCTGGTCCCCGTCGGCAAGAAGACGTTGCATATCGTCGCCGACATCGGCGCATCCGGGGGCTCGCTGAACCTGAATTTCGGCTATGGCGTCGCCAACGGGGCCACCGGGGAAGCGATCTTCGAAGCCCCGCAATTCGAGGCCGTCACGTACCAGGCCCAGCCGCGGTCCTACCTGCCGACGGCGGGCGCGCCCGTCTACGGCCCGCGCTTCGACCACGATCCCGGTTCGCTGGCGCCGCTGGGCTTGCTGTGCGAGCCCGCGCGCGTGAACGCCGTGCTGCGCAACCGCGATCTCGCGCACGCCGCATGGATCAAGACCGGCATGACGGCGGCGCGCGATCAGGCGGGGGTGGACGGCGTGGCCAACAGCGCCTCGCGCATCGCAGCCAGCGCAGCCAATGGAACCTGCCTTCAGTCGATCGCGCTGGCGTCCTCCGCGCGGTTTCAGACCGCGTTCGTAAAACGCATCGCGGGCGTGGGCGAGGCGGCCATGACGATGGACGGCGGCGCCTCCTGGACGACGATTCCCGTCGGCCCCGGCTGGACGCGGGTCGCAATGCCGGCGCGCACGCTCGCCAACCCGACCGTGGGCTTCCGGCTGGCGACGAGCGGCGACGCTATCGCGGTGGACTTCGTGCAGAACGAAGACGGGGCTTACGCCACCGGCCCCATCGCGACGGACGCGTCCGCCGGGGCGCGCGCCGGCTCGGTGGTGAAGTTCACGCCCCCCGCCGGCGTCGCGGCTGTCCGCTTCACGCTAGCCGACAATTCGACGCAGGACGCGGTCGTGACGCCGGGCGTCGAATACACGGTTCCGGCCGCCTTCGGGCGCAGCGTCAAGTCGCTCGCGCGCGCCTGACGGCATCGTTCCATCGCCTGCACGCAGCCGCCTACGGGCGGCTTCTTTCGTTTGGAGAGGCCTATGGCCGAGGACAATTTCGCCGCCTGCCTCGCATTCACCCTGCGGCACGAAGGCGGTTACGCGGATCACCCCAAGGATCCCGGCGGAGCCACCAATTTCGGCGTCACGCACGCGACGCTCGCCCGGTGGCGCGGGGCGCCCTGCACAAAGGACGACGTGCGGGCGCTCACCAGTTCGGAAGCCGGGGACATCTACCGCAAGTTCTATTGGGACGTGGTCGGGGCGGGCGCGCTTGCGGCGGGGCTGGACGCAGTCGCGTTCGACCACGCGGTGCATTCGGGCCCGCGCGCCGCCGTCAAGGCGCTCCAGAAGGCTCTCGGGGTGCGCGCGGACGGCGTCTGCGGCGCCGCCACCCGGGCCGCGCTGCCCTACGCCGATCCAACCCGGACGATCCTGGCCATGTGCCGCTCGCGCCGCGCCTTTCTGGCCCGGCTGAGCACGTACCCCACGTTCGGGCGGGGCTGGATGGCGCGCATCGCCGCGCTGGAGACGACGGCGCTCGCGATGGACCGCGCCGCCATGAAGAGCCCGAAGGGGCGCACAACCTCGCAAAAGAAAGTGAACCGATGAAAACGCAAGCCGCCACCTCTGCCCCCGCCGCGCTTCTGGAGGCCGCGCCTGAAGCCGCAAAGCCCTTCTGGGCCTCGCAGACCATCTGGTCGTCCCTCGCGGTCGTGGGGTCCTCCGCGGCCGGCGCCCTGTTCGCCTGGAAGTCCGGCGACATGAGCGCGTTCGGCGCCGCCATCACGGCGCTGCTGGGCGGCGTCAACGCCATCGTGGGCCGCTGGCGGGCCGTCACCCCCATCGGGTGACGAGGGCGGGGGCGCGGCGGGGCGGCATTCATCCCTCGTTCAGGGGAGCGAGGCCATTGTGGCCCGCATGTTAGCCGCGTTCCTCCTGCCAATCGCCCTGCAAACGGCCCCCGCGATTCCCATCGCGGGCGCGCCCGCCAGCGCGTGCCTCTCGGCGCCCGACACCCGCACGGCCATCCAGCGCCACAAGCTCGCCGACCCCATGGCGACGCTGCGCGAAGCGGGCCGCAAGCAGAAGGCGGACCCGCTTCGCTCGCGACTCTGTCGCTGGGGGGAGAAATTCGTGTATGAAATCGCCTTGCTGCGGCGCGACGGAAAGGTGATCCGCGTCTTCGTCGATGCGGCGGACGGGCTCGAGGTCAGCGTTCAACGCTAGGCCGCCGACGCGGGAGAGATCTGACGTGCGCCTGCTGGTCATCGAAGACGACAAGGACATCAACCGCCAGCTCGTCGCTGCGCTGGAGCAGGCCGGCTATGCGGTGGACACGGCCTTTGACGGCGAAGAGGGCCATTTCCTCGGCGACACAGAGCCCTATGACGCCATCGTGCTCGACATCGGCCTGCCCAAAAAGGACGGCCTCACGGTGCTGGAGCAATGGCGGCGGGACGGGCGCAAGACGCCCGTGCTGTTGCTGACCGCGCGCGACCGCTGGAGCGACAAGGTGCAGGGCTTCGACGCAGGCGCCGACGACTATGTCGCCAAACCCTTCCACATGGAGGAGGTGCTGGCGCGACTGCGTGCGCTGGTGCGCCGCGCGGCCGGCCACGCGACAGCCGAATTCACCTGCGGTCCCGTCCGGCTCGACACCCGCTCCGGACGCGTCGTGGTGGACGGCAATCCCGTGCGGCTCACCTCCCACGAATATCGCCTGCTGGCCTACATGATGCACCATTCGGGACGCATCGTGTCGCGCACGGAGCTGGTGGAGCATCTCTACGACCAGGACTTCGACCGCGATTCCAACACGGTCGAAGTGTTCGTCGGTCGCCTGCGCAAGAAGCTGGGCGTAGAGATCATCCAGACCATCCGGGGGCTCGGCTACCTGATCGCCGCGCCCGGCGAGCCGCCCGCCGCTCCGGGGCGCTGAGGCCATGTCCCCGGCGGCTTCCCGATGGGCGCGCGTCTTCAGGGGCGGGGCCGAACGCTCCATTGCGCAGCGCCTGTTCCTGTCCGCCGCCATCTGGAGCGCCGTCGTCCTTGTCATCGCCGGGGTTTCGCTCTCGGCCGTGTATCGCGGCCTGACCGAGCGCGCCTTTGACGAGCGGCTTGGTGTCTATCTGCGCGCGCTGGTGGCCGACGTCGCCATGTCGGGGGACGACGCCGTCAACGCGCCCGAGCAACTGGGCGAGCCGCAGTTCGAACTGACGCGTTCGGGCTGGTACTGGCAGATCACCCGCGTCGACGTGCCGATCCCGCTCATCCGCTCGTCGCGCTCCCTGTTCGCGGCGCGGCTGCCCCGCCTGGCCGACTTCGGCATGGGCGCCGATTCGACGGGCGTGCGTCGCGGCTTCGCGCCGGGGCCCGACGGGCGCGACCTGCGCATGGTCGAACGCGTGATCGACATGGGCGCCGAGGGCCAATGGCTGGTGCAGGTGGCGGCCACCACCGACGACATCGAATTGCAGATTCGCGGTTTCATCCGCTCCCTCGCGTTCGCCTTCGTGGCGCTGGGGCTCGCGCTGGTGGGCACGACGGCGCTGCAGGTGCGCTATGGGCTGCGCCCGCTGCGGCGGCTGCAGGACGAGGTGGCGGCCATCCGGCGCGGCGACAGCGAGGGGATCGGCGGCTCGTTTCCGCAGGATCTCGCACCGCTGGCGGGCGAACTCAACCTGCTCATTTCATCCAACCGCGAAGTGATGGAGCGCGCCCGGACTCAGGTCGGCAACCTTGCCCATGCGCTGAAGACGCCGCTCAGCGTCATCAGCAACGAGGCGAACGCCGACGCCTCGCCGCTTGCCGAAAAGGTGCGCGAGCAGGCCGCCCTGATGCGCGACCAGGTGACCTGGTATCTGGACCGGGCCCGCGCGGCGGCGCGCTCCACCATGATCGGGGCCGCCACCGAGGTCGAGGCGCCGCTGGGCGCGCTGGTGCGCACGTTCGAGAAGATTTACCGCGACAGGGACCTGACGTTCGCGCTCGCCTGCGCGCCCGCGCTGCGTTTTCGCGGCGAGCGGCAGGACTTCGAGGAAATGGTCGGCAACCTTGTCGACAACGCGGGCAAATGGGCGAGCGCCCGGGTGGAGCTGACGGCGGCCCCCGCGAGCGCCGCAGGCCTGCCGGATTTCATTTCCATCCATGTGGACGACGACGGCCCCGGCCTGCCCGCGGGGCGCCGCGCCGAGGCCCTGGGGCGGGGCAGGCGGCTCGATGAAACCAAGCCCGGGTCCGGACTTGGCCTCGCCATCGTGGCGGACCTGGCGAAGATCTACGGCGGCTCGCTGGCGCTGGAGGACTCGCCGCTGGGCGGCCTGCGGGCCGTTCTGCGGCTGCCCGCGGCGTGAGGGGCTGGCGCAGGCGCCCTCCCGCGACCACATGCCGGCTTCAATTCCCGCTCCCGACGTGACAGAACCCTTCCCATGATCTGGCTTGTGTTCGCATTCCTCACCGCAGCGGCCGCCATGAGCGTGCTCGCGCCGCTCGCCCGCGCCGGCCGCCGGACCGGCGGGCTTTCGCGGCGGGACGCGGACCTCGATTTCTACAACGCCGAACTCGCCGGCATCGCCCGCGATCTCGAGCGCAACCTCATCTCGCCCGCCGACGCCGAGTCCGCCAAGGCCGAAGCGGCGCGCCGGCTGATCGGCGGCGCGGACCCGCAGGCCAAAGCGCCCGAGGCGGGCTCCAGGGTGGCGCGCAGCGTCGCCGCGCTCGCCTCGATCGTCGTGCTGGGGGCGGTGGGGCTGGGCCTGTACGGCTATCTGGGCCAGCCCGCTTTTCCCGACCAGCCGCTGATGGCCCGCAAGACGGCGCCTCCCGACCGCATGGACATGATGGCGGCGGTGGCCAAGATCGAGGCGCATCTGGAGCGCAATCCCGACGACGGGCAGGGACGCGACATCATTGCGCCTGTGTACATGCGCCTTGGGCGCTACACGGACGCGGCGGACGCCTGGGGCCACGCCATCCGCATTCTGGGCTCGACGCCCCAGCGCGAGACGTGGCGCGGCGAGGCGCTCACCATGGCCGCGCAGGGCAAGGTGACGCCGGACGCGCTGGCGGCCTTCCAGCGCGCGCTGGCTCTCGAGCCCTCCGCCCCGCAAGCGAGGTTCTATGTAGGGCTCGCGGCCGAGCAGGACGCAGACGCGCCCCGGGCCATCGACGTCTGGAGCAAGTTGCTGGCGGATTATCCGCCCGACGCCCCATGGGCGGAGATGGTGCGCCAGCGCCTGACGGCTCTTGGCGCGGCTCCGGCCGCCCAGCCTGGGCCCGCGAGCCCCGCAGGCGAAGCCATTGCGGCGATGCCGGGCGCGGAGCGCGACGCGGCGATCCGCGCCATGGTGGACGGGCTCGCGGCGCGTCTGGCGCAGAACGGCGGCGACGAAGAGGGCTGGCTGCGCCTCGTGCGCGCCTATAGCGTGCTGAAAGAGCCCGCGAAGGCGCAAGCGGCCCTCGCGGACGCGAGACGCGAACTGGCCCAGACGCCCGCCGCCCTCGACCGCCTGGATGCGCTGGCCCGTGAGCTGGGCTTGGGGAGCTGAACATGACCCGCAAGCAGCGCCGCCTCACACTCATCCTGTCCGCCCTGGCGGTGATCGGCGTCGCGCTGGGGCTCGTGCTCTACGCGATGCGCGACAACATCGTGTTTTTCTACACGCCGGGCGAAATCGTCGCCAAGGACGTGAAGCCCGGCACGCGCCTGCGCCTCGGCGGCCTCGTCAAGGAGGGCTCCGTCGAGAAGGGCGCCGACCGCTCCGTCCTCTTCACGGTGGCGGACGCGCAAAGCGAAATGCGCGTGCGCTACAGCGGCGTCCTGCCGGACCTGTTCCGCGAAGGGCAGGGCGTCGTGGCCGAGGGCGTCTTCGAGGGCGCCAAGGCTTTCCGCGCCGACACCGTTCTCGCCAAGCATGACGAAACCTATATGCCCCGCGAGGTGGCGGACTCGCTGAAGAAGCAGGGCCACTGGCAACCGGGCGGTCCGCCCGCCGCGCCGGCGGCGAAATGAGGTCGCGATGATCGTCGAAACCGGACATTACGCGCTCGTTCTGGCCTTCGCTCTCGCGCTCGTGCAGGGCACGATCCCGCTGTGGGGCAGCCTTGCAGGCGACCGCGCGCTGATGGCGGTGGCGGCGCCCGCGTCCATCATGCAGTTCCTGCTCACCGCCCTGTCCTTCGGGGCGCTGACCTACGCCTACGTCGTCTCGGATTTCTCGCTCGTGAACGTGGTCGAGAATTCGCATTCGCTGAAGCCGCTCGTCTACAAGATCTCCGGCGTGTGGGGAAACCACGAGGGCTCCATGCTCCTGTGGGTGCTGATCCTCGCGCTGTTCGGCGCGCTTGTGGCGCTGCGGGCGAGGCGCATGCCCGACGATCTCGCCGCCTCCGTGCTGGCGGTGCAGGCCTGGATTTCCGGCGCGTTCCTGCTGTTCATCCTGCTCACCTCGAACCCGTTCGCCCGCATCGCCACGCCCCCCATGGAAGGGCGGGACCTCAACCCGATCCTGCAGGACCCGGGGCTCGCGATCCATCCGCCGCTGCTTTATCTCGGCTACGTCGGCTTCTCGATCACCTTCTCGTTCGCCGCCGCCGCGCTCATCAACGGGCGCATCGACGCCCAATGGGCGCGCTGGGTGCGGCCATGGACGCTGATCGCCTGGATGTTCCTGACGATCGGCATCGCGATGGGCTCCTACTGGGCCTATTACACGCTGGGCTGGGGCGGCTTCTGGTTCTGGGACCCGGTGGAGAACGCATCCCTGATGCCCTGGCTCGCCGGCACGGCGCTGCTGCACTCCGCGCTGGTCATGGAAAAGCGCGACGCCCTGAAGGTGTGGACGATCTTCCTCGCCATCCTGGCGTTCTCGCTTTCCCTTCTGGGCACGTTCCTGGTGCGCTCGGGCGTGCTGACGTCCGTGCATTCCTTCGCCAGCGACCCCAGGCGCGGCGTGTTCATCCTGGCCATCCTGGTGTTCTTCATCGGCGGCTCCCTGGCGCTGTTCGCGTTGCGCGCATCGACATTGAAGCAGGGCGGCATCTTCGCGCCGGTGTCGCGCGAAGGCGCGCTGGTGCTCAACAATCTGCTGCTGACGTCGAGCTGCGCCACGGTTTTCATCGGCACGCTCTATCCGTTGGCGCTTGAAGCGCTGACTGACGCGAAGATCTCCGTCGGCCCTCCGTTCTTCAATTTCACCGTGGGCCTGCTGTTCCTGCCCATCTTCCTCTTCATGCCGCTGGGCCAGATGCTGGCGTGGAAACGCGGCCGCCTGTTGGGCGCTGCGCAAAGGCTGACGTTCGCGGTCGCAATCGCGCTGGTCGCCGGCCTGTTCCTGGCGGCGGCGAACGGCGAGCCCGCTGGCGCAGCGGCCCTCGCGGGCCTCGCGATGTTCGTCATCGTCGGAGCGTTCGTGGACGTCGCGGGCCGCGTGACCGGCGGAGGTTTTTCGCTGGCGCTCATGGCGCGGCGGGCCGCCGGCCTGCCTCTGTCGGCCTATGGAACGGCGCTGGCCCATGCGGGCATGGGCCTCACTCTGTTCGGCATCGCCGCGACGGGCTGGGGCGTCGAGCGGGTCATCTCGATGCGCGCGGGCGACACGGCTGCGCTGGGTCCGTTCACGGTGACGCTGGACGATCTCTCGCAACGCCAGGGCCCCAATTACCGCGAGACGGTCGGGGCCATGACGCTGCGTTCCGACGGGGTCGAGATCGGGCGCGTGAACCCGTCGCGCAAATTCTACACCTCCCGCCAGATGACCACGACCGATGCGGGCCTCAAGACGATTTCGCTGGGGCAGGTGCACATCGTGATGCCGGAACAGAACCCCGATGGGTCTGTGGACGTGCGGATGTACTGGAAGCCTTACGTGGCGCTCATCTGGCTCGGCGCGCTGCTCATGTTCCTCGGCGGCGGCGTTTCGCTGGCCGACCGGCGCCTGCGCATCGGCGTCGCCAAGCGGGCGCAGCCCCGCGTGCGCGGCCCCGCGCCGCTGCCGGCGGAGTGACCGCCGTGCGCGCCTTGCGGGCTTTGATGTTCGCCCTGCTGCTGGCCGTGCCCATGGCGGCCCAGGCCGTGCAGCCCAACGAGATCCTCCCGGATCCGAAGCTTGAGGCGCGGGCCCGCGACCTGTCGTCCGGCCTGCGCTGCCTTGTGTGCCAGAACCAGTCCATCGACGATTCCAACGCCCCGCTCGCCCGCGACCTGCGCCTGATCGTGCGCGAACGCCTGCAGGCGGGCGACAGCGACGACGAGGTGATGCGCTATCTCGTGGCGCGCTACGGCGACTTCATCCTGCTCAAGCCGCCTTTCAAAGCGAGCACCGCGCTCCTTTGGGCCGCGCCAGCGCTTGTGCTGCTGCTCGGGCTCGGCTGGCTCGTGGCGAGCGCGCGGCGGCGGCGCGGGGCGCAGGCCGAGCCAGCGACGCCCCTGTCGGCCGAAGAATCAGCCCGGCTGGCTGCGGCCTTGAAAGACGAGTAGCCAAGGCGCAGCCGCGCATTACCAACAATTCATCTCCCCGCCACGGCGCCTTAAGCCGCCCAGCGGCATTTTCTCTCCTGAAGCGGCCGGCTGGTCCGGTCCAGCGTTTCGGGAGATTTCCATGAGCTTCAAAGTCCATCAGACCGGGCAAGCCCCGCGTCCCCTCCGCAAGGCCTTCCTGGGCGCGGCCGCCGCCGTCGTCATCGGCGGCTCCCTCGGCGCGGCCGTGCTGATGCCGCCCGGCGCCGTTCAGGCGCAGACCGCCACGGCCCCGCAGGTGCGCACGCAGGCGCCCGTCGTGACGATTCCCGGCACAGTCCCTTCCTTCGCGGACGTCATCGACCGGGTGAAGGGCGCGGTCGTCTCCGTGCGCGTCCGGGTGGCCGAGACCGGCGACGCCGAGACCACCGGCATGCCCGGCATGCAGCCCGGCGACCCGCTTGAGCGCTTCTTCCGCCGGTTCGGCGATGAAGACGGCATGCAGGGCCAACGCCGCGCACGTCCGCGCACGTCCATGGCGCAGGGATCCGGCTTCATCATTTCCGCGGACGGCTACGTGGTCACCAACAACCACGTGGTGAAGAACGCCGAGGAGGTGATCCTGGGCCTCGACGACGGCCGCAGCGTCAGCGCCAAGGTCGTCGGCACCGACGAGAAGACGGATCTTGCCCTGCTCAAGATCAACGAGGCCGGCGATTACCCGGTGACCGAATGGGCCGAGGGCACGCCGCGCATCGGCGACTGGGTGCTCGCCGTCGGCAATCCGTTCGGCCTCGGCGGCACCGTGACGGCCGGCATCGTGTCGGCGCGCGGCCGCGACATCGGCGCGGGCCCGTACGACGACTTCCTGCAGATCGACGCGCCGGTGAACCGGGGCAACTCGGGCGGCCCCACGTTCGACCTTCATGGCCGCGTCGTGGGCGTCAACACCGCGATCTATTCGCCTTCCGGCGGCAGCGTCGGCATCGGCTTCGCCATTCCCGCCAACGTGGCGCGGGACGTGATCGTGGCGCTGAAGGATCACGGCAAGGTGGAGCGCGGCTACATCGGCGTACAGATCCAGGCGATTACGCCGGAGATCGCGGACTCCTTGCAGCTCAAGAGCAACAAGGGCGCCCTGGTCGCCGACACTCAGCCCGACACCCCGGCGGCGAAGGCTGGCGTGAAGTCGGGCGACGTGATCGTCGCCGTGAACGGCGAGCGGATCGACACGGCGCGCGACCTCTCCCGCAAGATCGCAGCGCTCGGTCCGCAGAAGAACGTGGAGCTCACGTACCTGCGCAACGGCCGCGAGGCGACCGCCACCGTCACGCTGGGCGCCTTGCCCGAGCAGAGCGCGAACGCGCGGGGCGGACGTGATCGCGACCGCGACCGCTTCGGCTCCGATGACGCTGACCGCTCCGGTCCGCGCCTCGGCCTGCGCCTTGCGCCGGGCTCCGGCGGCGTGCGCGTGATGGCGGTCGAGCCTGACAGCCCGGCCGCCGCGCAGGGCCTGCGCGAAGGCGACGTCATTCTTGAGGTCGCCGGAAAGCCCGTCAGCCGTCCGGCGGACGTGGCGGACGCCGTGCGCACTGCGCGCCAGGGCGACCGCAAGACTGTGCTGATGCGTGTGAAGTCCGGCGAGGGGACGCGCTTCGTGGCCATGCCGACGAACCGCGCTTCCTGATCGGCGACTGAGCTTCGGGCGCCCAACAAGCCCCAACCCCCGCCCTGGGCGTCCGTGACGGCAGGCTGGTCGCCCCACCAGCCTGCCGTTTTTGTCATCTGAAGGATTCGCTTATATGTCGGGGATGCGCATACTCATCATCGAGGACGATCGCGAAGCCGCCGGCTATCTGGTCAAAGCCTTCCGGGAGGCCGGCCATGTGGCCGACCACGCGGCCGATGGGCTCGATGGCTATGGCAAGGCGAGCGAAGGCGGATACGACGTGCTGATCGTGGATCGCATGTTGCCCAAGATGGACGGACTCTCGCTGATCGGCGGCTTGCGCGAGCAGAAGATCGAAACGCCCGTGCTCATCCTCTCGGCGCTGGGACAGGTGGACGACCGCGTGAAGGGACTGCGGGCAGGGGGCGACGATTACCTCGCCAAGCCCTACGCGTTTTCAGAACTCCTCGCCCGCGTGGAGGCGCTCGCCCGGCGCAAAAGCGGCGCGAGCGGCGATCCCACCACTCTTCGGGTCGGCGGGCTCGAGCTGGATCGCCTCGGGCACAAGCTCACACGCAACGGCAAGGAGATCGCCCTGCAGCCGCGCGAATACCGCCTGCTGGAATATCTCATGCGCCACGCCGGGCAGGTGGTCACCCGCACCATGCTGCTGGAGAACGTGTGGGATTATCACTTTGACCCACAAACCAACGTCATCGACGTTCATGTGTCGCGCCTGCGCGGAAAGATCGACAAGGGCTACGACACGCCGATGCTGCACACTGTGCGCGGGGCCGGATACATGATCCGTGACAGCGCTCGGTAAACTCTTCCGCACGACGGCGTTCAAGCTGTCCATCGTCTACCTCGTCCTGTTCAGCATAGGCGCCGGGGTGGTGATGACGTGGGTCGGCTGGAACGTGCGCCGTCTGGTTGACGAGCAGATCGGCGCGACCGTCGAAGCTGAAATCAACGGCCTTTCCGAGCAATACGCGCAGGGGGGAATCCGGCGGCTCGTTGACGTGGTGGAGCGCCGCGTGCGTCAGCCCGGCGCCTCGCTTTATCTCGTCACAAATTTCCAGGGCCAGTCGATCGCCGGCAACATCATCGCGCTGCCGCCTGAAGTTTTGCGCCAGCCCGGCGTGCGCGAAACGAGCTATGAGCGCATGGGCGAGGCCAACGTGGATCGCCGGGCGCTGGCGCGCATCTTCGTGCTGCCCGGCGGCTTCCGCCTGCTGGTGGGGCGCGACCTTGAGGATCGAGAGACGCTGCGGCGCGTGATGGGGGGCGCGCTCCTCACCTCGCTCTTCTGGCTCATCGTCATCGGCACGCTTGGCGGCCTCTTCGTCGCGCGCCGCGTGCTGAACCGGGTGGAAGGCATCAACGACAGCGCCCGCGCCATCATGCAGGGCGACCTTGCGCAGCGCCTGCCGCTGGCGGGCGCGAACGACGAGCTGGATCGCCTCGCCATCAACCTCAACGCCATGCTGGAGCGCATTCAGGAGTTGATGACCGGCGTGCGCGAGGTCTCCGACAACATCGCGCACGATCTCAAGACCCCCCTGACGCGCCTGCGCAACCGTGCCGAAGAAGCGCTGCGCACGTCCGGCTCGACGGAGGATTACCGCGCCGCGCTGGAAAAGATGATCGAGGAATCCGATCAGCTCATTCGCATCTTCAACGCGCTGCTGATGATCGCGCGGCTGGAGGCTGGGGCCGAGCGCGGCAACCTGATCGTCTTCGACATGGCGGAAGCCGCCCGCGACGTCGCCGATCTCTATGAGCCTGTGGCGGAGGATGAAGGCGTCGATCTCACGCTGGAGGCCGACGAGGGCTGCAACGTGCGCGGCAGCCGCGAACTGATCGGGCAGGCGCTGGCGAACCTCATCGACAACGCGCTGAAATACGGCGCGCCCGACATGCCCGGCGCGCGCTCCCAGGTGCGCATCGAGGTCCGGCGCGTGGGGAGCGGAGTCGAAATGTCCGTGGCCGACCATGGGCCCGGCATCGCCGCAGAAGACCGCGAGCGCGTCCTTGGCCGTTTTGTCCGCCTCGAAGGCGCCCGCACGAGGCCGGGCTCCGGGCTCGGCCTGTCCCTTGCTGCGGCTGTCGCGCGTCTTCACAATGGCGCAATCAGAATCGAGGACAACCAGCCCGGGCTACGCGTGGTCATCGCCATGCCGGCGGCGGCGGGCGAAGCCGGAGCTGGACCGTCGAAATGAGCAAAGCGCAAAGCGCCGGCGCCCTTTCATTGGCGCATCGCCTGAACGCCGCACCCGTTGTGCATGACGAGCGCCGTGCGCGCGAGCGTATGGTCGAAAGGCTTGAGGGCGCGCCGCAGCTCGCGGCGCTGCTGACGAGCAAACCGGTCGTCGCGCTGTTGCGTGGGCTGGCGGATCATTCGCCCTACCTCTGGCGGCTTGTGGAAGCCGACCCGGCGCGGCTCGCCGGGCTCCTGTCGCAAGACCCTGACGCAAGCTTTACGCAGGGGCTCGAGGCGCTGCGGCGCGCTTGCGAATCCGCTGAAGACGACGCGCAGGCCATGGTCGCGCTGCGCGCCGCCAAGCAGCACGCGCATCTGCTGATCGCGCTGGCGGACATCGGCGGCGTGTGGGACGTGGTGCAGGTGACCGCCGCGCTGAGCAGCTTCGCGGACGCGGCCGTCTCGTGCGCGCTCCGCTACCTGCTGCGCCGCGGCTCGGACGCTGGCCGCCTCAAGCTCCTGGACGCGCGCGACCCCGAGCGCGGTTGCGGCTTCGTGATCCTGGCGCTGGGCAAGCACGGCGCGTGCGAATTGAACTATTCGAGCGACGTCGATCTCGTGGCCTTCTTCGATCCCGAGTCGCCCTGCTTGCCGGAGGGCGCCGCGCCGGGGCCCGTCTTCGTTCGCCTCACGCAAGCGCTGGCGAAGTTGCTGCAGGAGCGCACGGGTGACGGGTATGCGCTGCGCGTGGACCTGCGCCTGAGGCCGGATCCCGGCTCCACCAGCGTCGCCGTCTCGCTGCCGGCCGCCTTCGAGTATTACGAGACGCTCGGCCAGAACTGGGAGCGCGCGGCTTTCATCAAGGCGCGCCCCGTCGCGGGCGACCTTGCGATGGGCGAGATGTTCCTCAAGGATCTCGCGCCGTTCATCTGGCGCAAGTATTTCGACTACGCGGCCATCGCCGACATTCACGCGATGAAGCGCCAGATCCATGCGGTGCGCGGCCATGCGGACATCGCGGTCGCAGGCCATGACGTGAAGCTCGGGCGCGGCGGCATTCGTGAAATCGAATTCTTCGTTCAGACCCAGCAATTGATCTTCGGCGGGCGCCGGGCGCAATTGCGCGGGTCGCGCACGCTGGACATGCTGGTCGAGTTGCAGAAGGACGGCTGGGTCACGCAGGAGGCGGTCGACGACCTGTCCGCGTCCTATCGAACGCTGCGCACCATCGAGCATCGCCTCCAGATGATCGCTGACGAACAGACGCAGCGCCTGCCCATGGACGACGCCGAACTGGAGCGGTTCGCGCTGTTCTGCGGCTATTCCTCCCCGGACCGCTTCGCCGACGCCCTCACGGCGGTGATGCAGCGCGTGGAGCTGCATTATGCGCGGCTGTTCGAGCATGCGCCGGGGCTGGATTCGGCAACCGGAAGCCTCGTGTTCACCGGCGTGGCGGACGACCCCGAAACGCTGGAGACTTTGCGCCGCATGGGCTTTACGGACCCTGCGCGCGCCACCGAGACCGTGCGGGGCTGGCATTTCGGGCGGCGCGCGGCGGTGCAGAGCGCCCGCGCGCGCGAGGTCCTGACGGAGCTTGTGCCTGCGTTGCTGGAGTCGTTCGCAGGCAGCGGCGATCCGGACGCCGCCCTCGCCGCGTTCGACAGGGCGATGGCCCGCATGCCGGCGGCCGTCGAACTGTTCTCCATCCTGAAATCCAACACGGCAGTTCGCGAACTCTTCGGCGATATTCTCGGCGGCGCGCCGCGCCTCGCCCATGTCGTCGCGCAGCGCCCGCATGTGCTGGACGCCGCCATCGACCCCGCGTTGTTGCGCGCGCAGCCCAGCGAAGCCGTCTATGACGCGCGGGCCAACGCCATCCTCGAGCGCGCGCCCACCACCGAAGCCTTCCTCGACGACATACGGGACGCAGCCACCGAGGAGACGTTCCTCATCGGCATGCGCCTCCTCTCGGGCGCCATTGACGCGACCGCGGCCGGACAGGCCTATTCCGCCCTGGCCGCCGCACTGGTGCGCGCCTGTCTCCAGCATGTGCAGACGGCGTTCCGCATAGACCATGGCTCCGTGCCAGGGGGGCGATGCGCAGTCGTCGGCATGGGCAAGCTCGGTTCGCGGGAGATGACGGCGGCGTCCGACCTCGATCTCATCCTGCTTTACGATTACGACGAGGAAAGGCCCGACTCGGATGGGCGCAGGCCCTTGCACGCCAGCGTCTACTACACCCGGCTCACCCAGCGGCTTCTCTCGGCGCTGACGGTGTCGACGCGGCGCGGCGGGCTGTATGAGGTCGACATGCGCCTGCGGCCCTCAGGACGTCAGGGTCCCGTCGCCACCAAGCTCGAGAGCTTCCGGGATTACCAGGCGAGCGAAGCTGAGACGTGGGAGCACATGGCGCTTACGCGGGCGCGCCTCATCGCAGGCGACGAGGGCTTGGGCCGTGACATCGAGGCCGTCATGGCGAATGTTCTGCGCCGCGAACGCAATGAGACCGCGCTGCGCCGGGACGTGCGCGAGATGCGCGCGCTGATCGCCAAGGAAAAGGGCGAGGACGATCCCTGGGACCTCAAGCTCGCGTCAGGCGGGCTCATCGATCTTGAATTCATCGCTCAATATATTTCGCTGCGCCACGGCTGCGATCACCCGGACGTGCTCGACGTGGCGACGCGCAACGTACTTGTAAAAGCTGGCGCGCAGGGGCTTTTGACGCCCGCGCAGGCTGACGTGCTGAGTGCGGCGCATACGCTGTATGGGGCGGTGACGCAGATGGTGCGGCTCTCCGTCGAGGGGCCGTTCCAGCCGGCTGACGTGGGCGCCGGCGTCCTGCGCCGCATCGCGGCGGCGGCGGCGTCGCCCGATTTTCCGCGCGTGGAGCGCGAGATTGCGGAAAAGCGCGTCGAGGTGCGGGCGATCTTCGACGCCATCATGGCCGCCTGATCAGGCGGCCGCTTCGTCGCTGTTGTTCTCGCTCGCCGGACGCGCCCTGCGGGCGCGCTCGCCCATGGCCTTCAGGGCGCGGGCGGGAACCGGCAGCCGCACGCGCACAAGGGTTCCGGCGCCCACTGTTGAGCGAATTCGCAAGCTGCCGCCGTGCAGCTCCGCCAGCGAGCGCGCGATCGCCAGCCCCAGCCCCGACCCCTTGATGCCGTTCTGCAGCGGCGAGTTGATCTGTTCGAACGGGCGTCCGATCCGCGCCAGCGCCTCGGGCGGAATGCCCACGCCGCTGTCTTCCACGTAGATGTTCATCGCGCCGTCGATCAGGCGGCAGCGCACAGAAACACGGCCGCCGCTGGGCGTGAACTTCACCGCGTTGCGCATCAGCTTGCCCATGATCTTCTCGATGGCTTCGCGATCGGCGCTCACCGGCACGCCAGGCAGCGACTCGGCCGAGAGCGTGATCTGCTTGTCTTCGGCCTCGGCGCGTACGACGTCGAGCGCGCCCGACACCAGGGAGTCGATCTCGAACTCCGTCTTCACCAGAGTCAGGCGGCCTGCTTCCAGCGTCGACATGTCCAGCACGTCGGAGATGATGCCCAGCAGATGGCGTCCGCTGGCGCGAATGTGCGAGGCGTAGTCGATGTATTTGGGAGACCCCAGCGTGCCGAAGGTCTCCTGCTCCATCACTTCCGAGAAGCCGATTATGGCGTTCAGCGGCGTGCGCAGCTCGTGGCTCATGTTGGCGAGGAATTCCGATTTCGCCTGGTTGGCGAGTTCGGCTTCCGCCTTCTGTTCAAGGTAGCGCTCAGCGAGGTCTGCGAGTTGCTGGGCCTGCATCTCGAGCGTCTGACGGGACTTGCGCAGGTCGGCGACCGTGGCCATCAGGCGTCGCTCGGATTCCAGCAGCTTTTCTTCATGCTGCTTGTGGATCGAGATGTCCGTGCCGACTGAAACGTAGCCGCCGTCCTTCGTCAGCCGCTCGTTGATCTGGAGCCAGCGCCCGTCGGCAAGCTGCGCCTCGTAGGAGCGCGCGCCCTTCTGCGGCCGCTCGGTCACCGGCACTTGCGTCAGGATCAGCGGCTGCGACCCCATGGCCATCATGGCGTCGTAGTGCATGCCGGGCTGGTCGGCCTCATGGGGCAGGTTGTGCAGCCGCAGGAACTTGGAATTGCACAGGACCAGCCGGTTGTCCGCGTCCCAGAGCACGAACGCTTCCGAGATCGTTTCGACCGCGTCCTGCAGCCGCTCGCCCGCCGTGCGGGTGGTTTCAGCGAGCTTCTTCTGCTCGGTGATGTCGACCGCGATGCCGACAAGGTGCGGGCCGTCGTCCCGCGAATGACGCACGATCTCGGCGCGCGCACGCAGCCACAGCCATTCTCCGTTGCTGGCGCGCATGCGGAACGTGCGGTCGATGGTGCGCGTGCCCGACGACACTACGCTCTTGGCCACTTCCGTGAGGTCCATCTCCAGCGGGTGCAGCAGGGCGTTCACCTCGCCGATCGACATGGAGCCCTCGCGGGGCGGCAGGCCCAGCATGTCGTACATGGATTGCGACCAGGTGAGCCGGCCGCGCGCAATGTCCCAGTCCCACAGGCCGCAATGGCCGCGGTTGAGTGCAGTGTCGATGCGCGTGCCAAGCCTGTCGCACACCAGCGCGACTTCGCGCGTGCGGGCCGATTGCCATTGATATGCGCCCGCCAGCACGCCGCCCACAAGGATGAGCGTGCCAAGGACGATGGAGGTGCGGATGGTGCTGAGGCGCCATGTTTCAAGCGCATCCGCGACCGGTTGCACCATCGCGACCTGTCCGAACGGCGCCTTGAGATTGTATGCGACCGCGATGGCTTCGACGCCGTTGTCCAGTCTGGTGCGCATGACGCCGGCGCGTTCGCCGAAGATGACGACGGGCAGGGCGGTGCCGATCTGGTTGGCGAGCGGACCTGGAGGAAGCGGCGCGGGCGGGGCGCGGCCGACGACTTCGCCGCGCGCGTCGCTGACGTAGACCTGGCGTCCGTTCAGAAGGGCGCTGCGGGGCAGGGGTTTTTCGAGAGGTGCGTGCGTGCTGCGCTTGTCCGCCTCGATGTCGCGGGCCATGTAGGCCGCGGCGAAATCGAGGGCCGCCATGGCGTCCGCCAAGGCGCGGTCGCGGGTCTCCAAGGCCTGCATCGTCGCGATGAAGACAAGGACGACGGCGAGGATCGCCGCCATGATGGGTACGCCGAAGCGCGCGAGCGCGTCGAGTCCCGGTAACCGCACGCGCGCCGATGTATTCGGGCGCGAGCCTTCTGCCGACGCCATCGCGTCAGCGATGGCGTCCGACACGCTTGCACGTGCCATGGGTGGCCCCCTCGGATAAAGTCCGATCCGCGATCATGTGCCGCATCACCACGAATCATGGCCAGTTGAATCCCGAGGCCTCCCTTTGTCCAGAGATTAATAGATTATGAATGCGAGAAATTTCGAGATGTCCGGTGACGCTGCGGCAGGCCTCGCCGGCGCTGTACTGGTAAATCGTTGAAGATGAGAATCTTAGCTTCGGCGACCAAAATATCCGCCGCCGAAGGCTAAGTCGTCGCCTTTCACGCCAGCGAGCGCGTGACGATGTCCCGGACGTCCGGAGACAGGCTTTGCTGGTTCGCGATGCGGCGCAATTGCGCCTCCGCCAACGCCTGCCGGCCCGCCTCCAAGGTTCGCCAGGTCTTGAAGGCGACGAGCATGCGGGCGGCCACTTGCGCGTTGCGGCCGTCGACGTCCAGCACGATGTCCGCCATGAACGCGTAGCCCGAGCCGTCCGCGGCGTGGAACTGCGTCGGGTTCGCGGCCGCGAACGTGCCCACGAGCGAGCGCAGGCGGTTCGGGTTCGTCATCGAGAACGCGTGGTGCCCCATCAGGGCGCGCACGCGCGCAAGCGTGCCGCGCTCGGGGATCATGGCCTGCAGGGCGAACCACTTGTCGAGCACCAGCGGGTCTGCGGCGTGGGAGCGGAAGAACGAGTCGAGCGCCTCGTCCCGGCAGTCGGCGCCGTTGAGCGTCACGGCCGCCAGCGCGCCGAACAGGTCGGTCATGTTGTCGGCGCCCTGGAACTGCCGCATGGCGCGCGCGCCGCCCTCCGCCTGGTCGCAGGCGACGATGAGATCGAGCGCCGCCTGCTTGAGCGCGCGGCGGCCCGCGCCCGCCGCGTCGGGGGCGTACGGCGCAGGCTCGGAGAGTTCGTCGTGCACGCGGCGCAGGTCCGCCCCAAGCGAGGCGCCCAGCGCCTGCCGCACCGCCTCGCGGGCGACATGGATCGCGTCAGGGTCCACGTCCGCGCCGATCTCCCGGGCGATGTCCGCCTCTGAGGGCAGCGCCAACGCCTGCGCGGCGAAGGCCGGGTCAGCGCGCCATTGCGCCAGCACCGAGGCGGCCGCCGCGCAATAGCCCGCTGCGTCCGCCGGCATGCCTCCCGCGCGCACCGCCGCGACGGACCGCAGGATCAGGCGCGTGGCGTAGGTCTGCGCCGCCTGCCAGCGGTTGAAGGAGTCGCTGTCGTGGGCCAGCAACGTCAGCAGGTCGGCTTCTGTCGTCTCCGCCTCCAGCCGCACCGGCGCTGAGAAGCCGCGCAGCAGGGAGGGCGCAGGCGCTTCTGCGACCCCCTCGAAAACGACGCGGCGGCTCGCGGTGGTCAGCTCGAACACGCCCCGCGAAACCTCCGTGGCGCTCGCGCCCCCCGGGGCGGCTTCCGGCGGCGTGCGCAGCGCAAGGTCGCCGCCCTGGCGCGCGACAAGGCCCAGCGACACCGGAATGACCTGCGCCAGCTTCTCGGCTTGCCCCGGGGTGGGGGGCGTCGTCTGCTCAAGATCCAGCGTGAAGGTCTTCGCCGCGGCGTCATGGCTCCACCGCGCCGTGACGATGGGCGTGCCCGCCTGCGCATACCAGCGCATGAACTGCGTGAGGTCGCGCGAAGAGGCCTGCTCGAAGCAGCCTATGAAGTCCTCCACGGTCGCCGCCGTGCCGTCGCAGCGCTCGAAGTACAGGTCCATGCCCGCGCGGAACGCCTCGTCGCCGATGAGGCGCTTGAGCATGCGGATGACCTCCGCGCCCTTCTCGTAGACGGTGGGCGTGTAGAAGTTGTTGATCTCGTGATAGATCTCAGGCCGCACGTTGTGCGCCAGCGGGCCAGCGTCCTCGCTGAACTGCGCCGCGCGCAGGTTGCGCACGTCTGCGATGCGCTTGACGGTGCGCGAGCGCTGGTCGGCGGAAAACTCCTGGTCGCGGAATACGGTGAGGCCTTCCTTCAGGCAGAGCTGGAACCAGTCGCGGCAGGTGATGCGATTGCCGGTCCAGTTGTGGAAGTACTCGTGCGCGATGATCGCTTCGATGTTGGCGTAGTCGGCGTCCGTCGCGGTCTGGGGCAGGGCCAGCACGTACTTGTCGTTGAAGACGTTGAGCCCTTTGTTCTCCATCGCCCCCATGTTGAAGTCCGACACCGCGACGATGTTGAACACGTCGAGATCGTACTCGCGGCCGAACGCCTCCTCGTCCCAGCGCATGCAGCGCTTCAGGGCGTCCATGGCGTAGTGGGCGCGGTCCTGCTTGCCGGGCTCCACGTAGATGCCCAGCTCCACCTGGCGCCCTGACGCGGTGACGAACGTGTCGACAAGCGAGGACAGGTCGCCGCCCACGAGCGCGAACAGATAGGACGGCTTGGGGAAGGGGTCGTGCCACAAGGCGTAGTGCTTTCCTTCCGGCAGTTCGCCGCGCTCCACCAGATTGCCGTTGCCCAGCAGCACCGGCGCTTCAAGGCGGTCCGCCTCGATGCGGGTCGTGTAGACGGACAGAACGTCGGGCCTGTCGAGGAAATAGGTGATGCGGCGGAAGCCCTCGGCCTCGCACTGGGTGCAATAGGCGGAGCCGGACCTGTAGAGGCCCATGAGCTGCGTGTTGGCCGACGGATCGACGAGCGTCTCCATCGTCAGAGTGAACGGCTGTTGCGGCGGGGCTTCGATCGCCAGCCGGTCAGGCGTCAGCGCCTCCGGGGGCAGGTTCAGCGCCTTGCCGTCGAGTTCGATGCGGCCGGGGTTGAGCCCGTCGCCGTCGAGCGTCAGCGGCGCGCCGGGCCGACCTAAGGGGTTGGGCCGCAGGCGCAGGGTCGCGAGCACCCGGGTGGCCTTGAGGTCGAGCGAGATATCGAGGCGCACCTCGTCGATGAGGTAGTCGGTGGGCCGGTAGTCCTTGAGGTGGACGGCCTTGGCGTTGTCGGTGCGCATCGCGTGATCTCCTTGGTCTCTGGCATATGGCGGCAAAGCGGGGCTTCGCCAAGGCCCGCGTCGTGCAGTTCGCGCGCACTTGAGGCCTTGCGTCCCGTCTGCGCCGGTCGTTCCGCTGGCGCTGGCCTAGTCAGTGGCCCCGGCGGCCAGGGCCGCGGCGCGCGCAAGATCCTGCGCGCGTGCGCGCAACGGGCCGGGCAGGCGCCCATAGAGCTTGAAGACGGCCGGCTGGAGCACGGCTCCCAGCGCCATGGCGGCCGCCAGTTCCGGATCGCTGACGGCGATCTCGCCGCTGGCCTGCGCATGCGCCATGATCTTGCGCAACTCCTCGACCGCGTTGGCCTCGGGGCTGACGAAACGCAGATGGGCGTGCTGGCTCAGCAGAATGAAGGCGAACACGTGCGGCTCGTCGTCGAACAGGCCGCAAAAGAGATCCACAAGGGCCGCGATAGTCTGGCGAAACGGGAGCCGCCGCGCGCCGATTTGTGCGATCTGGCCCGCCAGCGCGCCGTAATGGCGCGTGAACAATTCGGCCGCGATGGCGTCCTTCGAGCCGAAATAGCGATAGAGCGCCGCGTCCGCCACGCCGACAGCCTGCGCCAGGTCGCGGATCGTGGCGCCGTCGACGCCTTTTTCCGCGAAGAGCCGCAGCGCCTCGCGCTCGATGCGGGCCCGGGTGGCCGCGCCGTCACGCTGACGGGCCGGGGCGAGCGCAGCCTTCATGAGGTCGCCGCCATCTCGACGTGGGCCGCCACCATGCGGTTCAGCTCCACGTAATCCGTCTTGCCAGAGCCCAGCAGCGGCAGGGCGGGGACGACCATCACTTCGGACGGCGCCATGAGCTCGCTCGCGCCCAGCGCCTTCATGTGCGCCTGCACGGCGGCCCGCGTGGCGTCCCGGCGCGTGGTGACGAGGATGAGCCGCTCGCCCTTGCGGGCGTCCGGCACGGCGACGACGGCGGGCGCCTCGTCCGGCCACAGGCTGGCGCACATCTGCTCGACGGCGGCCAGCGACACCATTTCCCCCGCGATCTTGGCGAAGCGCTTCGCCCGGCCCTTGATGGTGACGAACGTCTGGCCGTCCACCGCCACGATATCGCCGGTGTCGTGCCAGCCCTCGTGGGTTTCTTCCAGAACGCCCGGATTGTCGGCGCGGTAATAGCCCATCATGACGTTGGGGCCGCGCACATGCAGCCGGCCGCCGTCCTCGATGCCCGGCACGGGATCGAGGCGATAGTCGACGCCCGGCATGAGGCGGCCGACCGAGCCGTTGCGGTTGAACATCGGCGTGTTCACCGCCAGCACGGGCGCCGTCTCGGTGACGCCGTAGCCCTCCAGGATTCGCAGGCCGAACTTTTCCATGTAGGTGCGCCGCGTGGCTTCCTTCACGGGCTCCGCCCCGGCGACGAGATAGCGCAGGGAGCGGAAGTCGTAGGGATTGGCGCTGCGCGCATAGCCGCTCAGGAATGTGTCGGTGCCGAACAGCACCGTGGCGTTGGTCCCGTAGATCATCTCCGGGATCTGCCTGTAGTGCAGGGGCGAGGGGTAGAGATAGCAGCGCATGCCCGACAGCATGGGCAGCAGCATCCCGCCCGTGAGTCCGAAGGAGTGGAACACCGGCAGCACGTTGAACACCACGTCGGCGGGCGTCACGTCGAAGCGCGCGTTGATCTGCGCCACGTTGGCGATGAGATTGCGATGCGACAGGACGACGCCCTTGGGCGCGCCCTCGGAGCCGGACGTGAAGAGCACGGCGGCGGGATCGCCCGGCGCCCGCGGGTCGAGCTGGCGTCCGGCCTCCAGCATAGCGCGCAGTTTGTCGCCCAGCGTGATCGTGGCGCGAACGTCCTCCAGATAGACGATGTCCGCTTCGCCTTCGAGCGCGCTCACCAGCGCGCCCAGCTTCGCCTTCTCGATGAAGGCGCGTGAAGTGAGGATGACGCGCACGCGCGCGGCCTTGCAGGCGCTGACGACGTTCTTGGCGCCGGCGGTGTAGTTGAGCATCGCGGCGACGCGGCCGGCGGCCTGCAAGGCGAAGAAGGTCACCGCCGCCCCGTTGGCGTTGGGGAGCATCAGGCCGACGCACTCGCCCTTGCCGGTGAGGGCCATGATCTTGCGCGCCAGCACAGCGGCGCCCAGCAGCGCCTTGCGGCCCGTGACGGCGCCCGTCAGCGGGTCCTCCACCAGCACGCGCGAGGGCCCGGCGTTGCGCACGGACGCGGCGAGCGCCTCGATCAGCGTGCGGTCGATGTCGCTGGTGCGAAACACCAGGTCGGACATGATGTCATAGAGCGCTGCGCCCGCCGCGATGCGGCGCTTGCGCCCCACGAGGCCAGCGGGCAGCGTCAGCCTGCGGGGCGGCAGGAAGGTGATGCGCACCTTGGGAAACAGCGCGCGCCGCACGAACGCTTTGGGCAGGCGCGTGAACGGCGTGCGCTCCAGCCCCTCCAGCCGCACGGGCACGATCTGCGCCTCCGCCTTGTCGGCGATCATCGCGGCGCCGTCGTAGACCTTCATCAGCGAGCCGGTGACGGTGAGGCGTCCTTCGGGGAAGATCACGAGCCGCTCGCCGTTCTTCACCTCGCGGATGAGCCCGCGCGTGGTCATGGGCCGCGTGGGGTCCATCGGGAACGTGCGGGCGATGCCGAGAAACGGCTTCACCCACCACGCTTTCGCAATCTGCCAGTCGATGGCGAAGACCGGCTTGCGGTCCATGATCGACAGCACCACCGGCGCGTCGAGGAAGGACAGATGGTTGATGGCGATGACGCAGCGCTCTCCCGCCGCCTCAAGGTTCTCCAGCCCCTTCACCTCCAGCCGGAACATCGCGCGAAACAGCAGGTTCAGCGCATCCGCCGCAAAGCTCGCCGGCAGCGTGCGGAACAGCACGATGGCCGCGACCGCGTTCAGCGCGCCCAGCATCGACAGTAGCAGGGGCTCGCCGAGCCCGGCGAACTGCAACGCGGCGGTGACCAGCGAGCCGCCGACCATGAACAGCGAGGTCACGATGTTGACCCCCGCGATCACCCGCGCGCGCCGGTCCTCGCCCGCCCATGCCTGCACGGCGGAGAACACCGGGACGACGAAAAGCCCGCCCGCCACCGCAAGGCCGAACACGTCGATGGCGATGCGCAGCCCCGTCGCGCCGCCCAGGAACTCCGAAAGGCCGATCGTGCCCGTCGCCTGCGGCAGCGACCATGTGGCGAGACCGACGTCGACCAGGAAGCCCGCCATCAGCAGGGCCGAGACAGGGGTCGGCAGGAGGAAGATACGCCCGTGCGACACCCAGGCGGCCAACAGCGAACCCAGCGCGATGCCAATCGCGAACAGGCCCGTGATGGCGGTCTCGACCTCGATGCCGCCGCCGGTCTTGTGTTTCACCACGACGGGAATGAGGGAGAGCGCGACGGCCCCCACCATCCAGAACCAGCTCACCGCAAGGCCGCCGGTCCACAGGCGCGGATCGGCGGAAAGCTCGCGCACCATGCGGCGCGAGGAGGCGAGCACGTTGCGCTGGGGGCGCAGCTCCGGCGCGGCGGCGCCCGTCGCGGGAATGAAGAGGCTCGCGCCCCAGCACGCCAGCGCGATGGCCATCAATTGGATCACGACGCTCCACGCGCCCCGGTCATGGCTCGCCGCATATCCGCCGACGATCACGCCCAGCAGGATGGCGAGGAACGTGGCGCCCTCCACCAGCGCGTTGCCGGCGGGCAGTTCGCGCGTCTGCAGATGGTCGGGCAGGATGCCGTACTTGACGGGCCCGAACAGCGCGGCGACGACGCCAAGTCCGAACAGCGCCAGATAGAGTAGGGGCAGGGACCCCAGCACGAAGCCGGCGGCGGCGATCATCTGCACGAGAATTTCAGCGAACTTCAGCCGCTTGGCCACCGCAGCCTTGTCCTGCGAATCGGCGATTTCGCCGCCCAGCGCCGAGAGGAAGATGGACGGCAGCACGAACACGCCCACCGCAAGCGTCACCAGCATGCCCGCCTGCTCTTCGCCAAGCCGGAACAGGATCAGCATGGCGAGCATGCTGCGGACGAAATTGTCGTTGAAGGCCGAGAAGAACTGACACCAGAACAGCGGCGCGAACCTGCGCGATCCCATGAGTCCGGCGAACATAAACCTCTCCCACGTGTATAAGTGAATATTCACTAACAAACGTGCGACGCGACGTCAAGGTGCGTTGAGGGCGGATTTGCGCGGACGGGACGCCTTTCGTGGAAGGCATGCGCGGCCTTCGCTGGGTTAACAGAAGAATGTTTCCCGATAGTGTCCCGCAGAGGCCCGGGTCAGGCCGGGCGCGGTTCGGCGTGGCCCACCACTCGCACCACGTTCCGCATCTGCTGCTGCAGGCGGCGGTCGATCTTGTCCACGTCCGTGTGCACGTCCGCCACGGTGCGGGAGGGATCGACCCGGCAATGGTAGTGCACCACCAGCCCGCTGGACGTGGAGCGGACGCGCACGTCGTGCACGTCCGCCACCTTGCCGTCCTCGGCCGCGATGCCTGCGAGCGCGGCCGTGATCGCATGGGTGATTTCCGGGCCGGAGTCGCGGCCCTCGAGCTCGGCGATCTCCATGGGCTCGATGTGGGTGTCCACCTCCACGTCGGCGCCCAGTTCGTCGCGAATGCCGGTCTCCAGCGCCGACGCAACGTCATGGGCCTCGCCGTGGGTCATGCGGCCGTCCACTTCCAGATCCAGCCCGATGGACTTCACGCCGTCGATCTCCTGAACGGTGACGTGGTGGATCGGCAGCCGGCGGCGCGCCGCCGCCATCAGCACCCGCTCGATGACCGTCTCGTCGTCCAGCACGCGCATGTTGGCCGTGATGGTGATGGACGTGTCCGGATGTGCGGCGGCGATCGCGCGGGCGATCTCCTGCTTCACCCCCATGATGCGCTCGACCGGCAAGGTCCGCGAAACGCCGACCGACAGCTCGCCGATCACCAGCGGCCCAGCCGCCCGCAGGCGCAGGTCCTCGATTTCCGCCACGCCCGGCACGGCCTCCACGGTCTCGCGGATGCTCTGCGTGAAGCCCTCCGGGGCCTTGTCGGTCAGCGTGTCGATGGTGCGCCGTCCGAGCCTGTACCCCGCTATGCCGATGAACAGCGATACGCCGATGGCCGCCAGCGTGTCGCCTTGCCGAAATCCGTAAGAATTGGCCACGAGGCCCGCGAGCACGAGCGCCGAGGCGACAAGGTCGCTGGAAAAATGCAGCGCGTCGGCCGCCAGCGCGTCGCTCTTGGTCCTGCGGGCGATGGCGTCCAGCGAGCGCCAGCGCACCGCGTCCACCAGAATGGACACGATCAGCACGCCGAAGGTGAGCCAGGTGGCCTCCACGATCGCCGGCTCATGGCCGAACAGGCGCCGCCCCGCCTCGAACAGCACGCCCACCGACAGCACCATGAGCAGGCCCGTCTCCGCCAGCGCCGCCACCGCCTCGATCTTGCCGTGGCCGTAATGATGCTCGTCGTCCGCGGGACGGTCGGCGGCGCGCACCGCGAACCACGTGAGAATGGTCGCGCCCGTGTCGAGCAGCCCGTGCATGGCTTCCGACATCAGCGCAAGCGAGCCCGACAGAAGGCCCGCCACCAGCTTGCCGACGGTCAGCGCCGCGCTGGCTCCGATCGACGCAAGCGCGGCGCGCGATTTCAGCTTGGCCAGGTCTTCCATGGTTCGCTCGCCTTCAACTCAGCTATTCACAGCTTGCGCCATGTCGGGCGCTTGCCTTTTCCGCACGGGCGGACATGTTTGTCGGGTGATTTATACGGGAGGTTCTTGTGCGTTATCTACACACCATGGTCCGCGTGACGGACATTGACGCCTCTCTGGACTTCTATTGCAACAAGTTCGGCCTGAGGGAAGTCCGTCGCATCGACAGCGAGCAGGGCCGTTTCACGCTGATCTTCCTCGCCGCGCCGGACGACGAGGAGACGGGCCGCGCGAATCGCGCGCCGCTGGTCGAGTTGACCTACAACTGGGATCCCGAAGCTTACACGGGCGGCCGCAACTTCGGCCACCTCGCCTACGAGGTGGACGACATATACGCGACCTGCGACCGGCTGATGAAGGCGGGCGTCACGATCAACCGGCCGCCGCGCGATGGGCGCATGGCGTTTATCCGTTCGCCGGACGATATCTCCATCGAACTACTTCAGAAGGGCGACTCGCTGGCGCCTGCGGAGCCCTGGAAGTCGATGCCCAACACGGGCGCGTGGTGAGCGGCGCGGATTTGGAGGCGGGGGGCTGACATGGCGAAATCGCGGGCGGGCAGGGGCGGCTTCGGCCTTTGGACGGCGATCCTCGGCTTTATCGCCGGGGCGCTCAGCGTGTTCGTGTTTCATCAACTGGCGATCTGGGGATTGAGCGGGCGCACGCCATGGAGCAACTGGGCGCCCGTGCCGCCCTTCGGCGTCCCGGCGATGCTCAACATCGCGTTCTGGGGCGGGCTGTGGGGCGTCCTGCTGGCGTATGTCGCGCGGCGCTTTCCGGGGGGATTGCTGTACTTTGTCTGCGCGTTCGCCTTCGGGGCGATCTTCCCGCCGCTGGTGTCGTGGTATGTGGTGCCGCTCATCAAGGGCGGCGCGCTGGGCCCGCGCGGCGTCTGGTACAACAGCGCGATCATTAACGGCATGTGGGGCCTCGGCGCCGGGATATTCCTGCACCTGTTGAGACGCTTCAACCGTTGACGAAGCGAGCCCCGCGCCAGGGCGCGGGGCTCGTTCGGATCAGAACCGCTCGCAGCGGCGAACCATTTCGCCCCAGCGGTTGCGGGACACCCAGCAACGCGGCCTGCGGCGCCAGCGGCGGCGGCCGCGCCAATCGTCGATGTCGCCGCCCCGGAAGCCATACCCGCGCGGCCGATCGTAATCATACCCGCGCCGCTCATAGAGCTGCGCTTCGGCGGCGCCGGTCGCCGGCAGGTCGGCGCCCGCCTGCAGGTCCACGCCCGCCTGCAAGTCGGCGCCCGAGGCCAGATCGTCCAGGAGCGTCGCGGCCTCGGCCTTGCCCGCCATGGCGCCCACGGTCGCCGCGCCGGCCACCGCAAAGGCGGCGCGCAGGAAGTTGCGTCTATCCATCTCAGTCCCTCCTCAGGTCATGTCTCACGCTGGCGTCGAACGTCGCTCGCTGCGCAATGTTCCCCTTCAGCCGCCCTTGGGGGCTGCGCCTGAGCCTGTTTGCTTCCCTCGCGTTTGCGTCTACGAACGTCCCCAGGCGCCTTGAAGGGCGCTCATCCGCTCATCAGGGAGTTGTTAACCATGTCCGATCTGACCCTCGCGGCCGCACAGACCATCGTCACGGAAGCGCTCGCCCATGCGCGCGCCAATAACTTCAATCCGCTGGGCCTGGTGGTGCTGGACGCGCGCGGCTCGCTCAAGGCCAGCGCGGCGGAAGACGGCACGAGCCTGATGCGCTGGAAGGTGGCTTTCGGCAAGGCGTATGGCGCCGTCGCCTGGGGCGCGGGCTCCAAGAAGATTGAAAAGATCGCCGCGGATCGGCCTCAATTCATGTCGGCGGTGGCGCATCTGGCCGATGGCGGAATCCTGCCGGTTGGCGGCGGCGTGCTTATTCGCGACGCGCAAAACCGCATTCTGGGCGCGGTCGGCGTCTCCGGCGACACGTCCGACAACGATGAACTGGCGGCTTCGGTGGGAATCCGCGCCGCTGGCCTGATCGCCGACGGCGGCTGAGGCTCGGCCCAGCAATCTTCGAATCCAGTCCGGTTCGTCATGATGCCGTCCATTTCGCCGTGTAAACCAATGCACGTCGAGGGGGCGGCGTCCTTGCGCCCATCGCAAACGCGGTGGTCGCGAGGCGGTCGAAACGACAGGGTCGAGGAGGCTGGTTCATGCTGCGCGCCGAACTCATACGAAGCTGCACCCACGAGAAAGTGGCCGAGGCCGCGGTGCTGTCGATTGGCGACGCGTTTCGCGACCGCGTCCTGCTGCTGGCGCGCGTGAGCGGCCAGACCCCGGGCGCGTTCGTGGCCGATCTGGTGCGCCGCTTCGCCGAGGACGCGAGCGAGGCCGACTGGGAGGCGCTTGCCGGCGCCATCGCGGGCCGGGACATGCCCATTCTGTGCGGGTTGCGCTGGATCGTCGAGACCGCCATCGATTTCGACGGAGATCGCGCGCGCGGCGGCGCGGCCGGCCGGCGGCCGATGGTGGAATGCTGCCAGTAGTACAAGCAGGTCAGGAGCGCGCCGGGTGGCGCGCGGTCCGTTGCCGGGTAGCGCGCGCGCCTCAGCCCGGACGTCGCGCCCAGGGACGCGAGTCGACAGGCGCCTCGGGCGTCGCGCCCGGCTGGTAGAAGCGCTTGTAGGCGGGCGCGCCGCGCTCGCGCAGCAGGCGCTCCGTGGTGGCGTCGCTGATCTGGAACGTGTCGAACCCGCAACGCGCCATCATCTGAATCTGGTCGATCAGCACGTCGCCGGTCGCCCGCAGCTCGCCCCGGAAGCCGTGGCGCTCGCGCAGCAGGCGCGCCATGGAGAAGGCGCGGCCGTCGCCGAACTTCGGAAAGACCAGTTCAATCAACGCGAAACGATTGATGTCCCTGGCGAACCGCTCAATCGGCACGCCGGGCGCGACCCGCAGGCCCAGCGGCGCGTTGGAGCCCTCGAAGGCGTCCCGCTCCTGCTCCCACCAGTCGAGCGGCAGGATGACGTGGCCGGCCGGCGGAGGGTCCTCCCCCTCGGCGATCTCGCGCCACGCATCGTCGACGAACGCGCCGTTCTTCCAGAGAGCCATGGTCAGATATCCGCGCCTTTGCTGGTCTCGTACAGGGCTTCCTTGAACGGCTGCATGCCCACGCGCCGGTAGGCGGCCAGGAAATCCTCGCTGCGGTCGGTGCGCACGGACATGTAGACGTTCACGATCCGCTCGATGGCGTCCACCACTTCCTCGGACGAAAAGCCCGGGCCGGTCAGCGTGCCCAGCGAGCACGTCTCGTCCCCTGAGCCCCCCAGGGTGATCTGGTAGGTCTCCACGCCCTTGCGCTCAAGCCCGAGAATCCCGATGTGGCCCACGTGGTGATGGCCGCAGGCGTTGATGCAGCCTGAGATCTTGATCTTCAGCTCGCCGATGTCGCGCGCCCGCTCGCCCTCGCCGAAGCGCTCCGAGATGCGCTGCGCGATGGGAATGGAGCGCGCCGTCGCCAGCGCGCAATAATCCAGCCCCGGGCAGGCGATGATGTCGCTGATGAGCCCCGCGTTCGCGGTCGCCAGCCCATTGGCGGCGAGTTCGTCGTAGATCGCCGGCAGGTCGTCCAGCGCCACATGGGGCAGGACAAGGTTCTGCTCGTGCGAGACGCGGATTTCGTCATGGCCGTAGCGCGCGGCCAGGTCCGCCACCGCGTCCATCTGGGCGGCGGTCGCGTCTCCCGGCACGCCCCCGATGGGCTTGAGCGAAATGGTCACGACGCCGTGCCCGGCCACCCGGTGCGGATGCACGTTGTTGGCCGCGAACGCCGCAAAGCGCGGATCGGTCTGTCGGCGCGCCTCGTATGCGTCGCAAGCCGCGCGCGCCTGAAGGGCGGGCGGCGCGAAATAGGACTTGATGCGCGCGATCTCGGATGCGGGCAGGGAGATGAACTCGCGCGAGGCGGCGGCGAACTCGGCCTCCACGGCCTCGCGCATCGGGTCCACGCCCTTCTCGTGCACGAGGATCTTGATGCGCGCCTTGTACTTGTTGTCGCGGCGGCCTTCCAGATTGTACACGCGCACGATGGCCTGCGTGTAGGCGAGGAGGTCGGCCTTGGGCAGAAAATCGCGCAGCTTGCGGGCGATCATCGGCGTGCGGCCCAGCCCGCCGCCCACATAGACCGCAAAGCCGACCTCGCCCGCCTCGTTGCGCACGATCTGGTAGCCGATGTCGTGCACCTGGATGGCCGCGCGGTCCCAGTCCGCGCCGTTCACGGCGATCTTGAACTTGCGCGGCAGGAACGTGAATTCCGGATGGATCGACGACCATTGCCTCAGGATTTCCGCATACGGGCGGGGATCCTCGATTTCGTCCGCGGCCGCGCCGGCGAAATGGTCAGCCGTGACGTTGCGGATGCAATTGCCGGACGTCTGGATGGCGTGCATCTCCACGCTGGCCAGTTCGTCCAGGATGGCGGGCACGTCGCTCAGGGCGGGCCAGTTGTACTGGATGTTCTGGCGCGTGGTGAAATGGCCGAAGCCCTTGTCGTACACCCGCGCAATGTGCGCCAGCTTGTGCATCTGCCGCGCGTTCAGCGTGCCGTAGGGCACGGCGACGCGCAGCATGTAGGCGTGCAGTTGCAGGTAGAGGCCGTTCATCAACCGGTGGGGGCGGAACTGCTCTTCCGTCATGTCGCCGCTCAGGCGACGGCTGACCTGGTCCCGGAAGGCGGACACGCGGTCGGCCACGAAGGCGGCGTCGAATTCGTCATAGCGGTACATGGATCGCTCCGCTCGTGTGAAGGATTAGCGGGTTTCAGCCTGCTTGCCGTGGTCCCGGTAGACGGAGGGGCCAGCGGCCCGGATGGCGTCGCGGATGTGGTCGGCCACCAGCCCGGCCGGGCTTTGGCGCACGGGAAACACGAAGGCTTCCACCACCAGGTTGCGCTTTTCGTCCCCCCGGGCGCCCTCGAGCGCCGCTTCGGCCTGCTCCTTTTCCGGATAGGCCGCCGCCTGCGCGAGCTGCTCCACCCAGGCGCCGCCGGCGCCCAGAAACACGACGATTCCGTCCCGCAGACGGTTGGCTGAAATGGCGTAGTGCATCGGTCCCGCGCGCATGGAAGTCACCGCCGGCTGTCTAGCGAAAATCCCGACGCATGGCGAGCATTAAAGTAAGTCACGTTTTTCTTGTGTGGAAAGTGGCCCAGCGGAACGTCGCGGGGTCCGCGTGCGTTCACGCTCAAGGAGGCTTCCGGGATGAAACGCATGGTTTTGGCGCTCTGCGCCGCGCTCGTCGTCATCGGCCCTGCGGCAGCCCAAACAGGCCAGCCGGGGGCGCAGGACGGACCTCCGCTCGCACCCGGCAAGCCCGGCGAAACGTTGAGCGAGACGCTCGACCGCACCGAAGGGGTCATCAAGCCGCCTCCCACCGATTCAAAGATGCAGGTGACGCCGCCGCGCACGGACAGCAACATGCCCGTCGTTCCCCCTTCGGCGACCGGCCAAAAGCCGGCGGACGAGCCGGGCCAGGCGAAATAGCGCTCCTCCCATGCTGCAACCGCGAAGGCGATTGACCTGAGTCAATGCCCCGCTGCGGCTCAGCCGCAATGGTGCCGCGGGGCGTGGGACGGCTTGAACGAGTCGCGCGCTCCGCTTCCAGGAGCACCATCGTGGCGCAATCAACTCAACTCGCGGGATCCCAGAACCCGCTGTCCAAAGGCATGTCCGCCGCGGAGATGACGTTCGCCGTCGTCGCCGCCGCCATGGCCTTTCTCTCTGTTTACATCACCGCCAAAACCACCTCCGGGCCGTTCGCGTTCCACGCGAGCCTGTTTGCGCTGGCGAGCGTCGCCACCGTGGTGGCGGTGTTCAACCGCAACATGAACAGCGGCGGCGCGACAATCCCCCAGGAGATCGACGGCAAGCCCAACTACAATTACGGGCCCGTGAAGTTCGGCACGATCGCGGCTCTGTTCTGGGGCATCGCGGGCTTCACCGTGGGTTTGGTCATCGCGCTTCAGCTTGCGTTTCCGGCCCTGAACTTCGACCTGCCCTGGATCAGCTTCGGCCGGCTGCGCCCGCTGCACACGAGCGCGGTGATCTTCGCGTTTGGCGGCAACGTGCTCATCGCCAGTTCGTTCTACGTGGTGCAGCGCACCTGCCGCGTGCGCCTGGCGGGCGACATCGCCCCCTGGTTCGTGATGCTGGGCTACAATTTCTTCATCGTCATCGCCGGAACCGGCTACCTGCTGGGCATCACCCAGAGCAAGGAATACGCCGAGCCCGAATGGTACGCGGACCTGTTCCTCACGGCCATCTGGGTGACGTACTTCCTCGTGTTCCTCGCGACGGTCATCAAGCGCAAGGAACCCCACATCTACGTGGCGAACTGGTTCTACATCGCCTTCATCGTCACCATCGCGGTGCTGCACATCGGCAACAACGCCGCCGTCCCGGTGTCGCTCACCTCGCCGAAGTCCTACATCGTGTGGTCGGGCGTGCAGGACGCCATGATGCAATGGTGGTACGGCCACAACGCGGTGGGCTTTTTCCTCACCGCGGGCTTCCTCGCCATCATGTATTACTTCGTGCCCAAGCGCGCGGAGCGGCCGGTCTATTCGTACCGGCTCTCCATCATCCACTTTTGGGCGCTGATCTTCCTCTACATGTGGGCGGGCCCGCATCACCTGCATTACACGGCGCTGCCCGACTGGGCGCAGACGCTCGGCATGGCGTTCTCGATCGTGCTTTGGATGCCCTCCTGGGGCGGCATGATCAACGGCCTCATGACGCTGTCGGGCGCGTGGGACAAGCTGCGCACGGACCCCGTGCTGCGCATGCTCGTCGTGTCCATCGCCTTCTACGGCATGTCCACGTTCGAAGGCCCGCTCATGTCCATCAAGGTCGTGAACTCGCTGTCCCATTATACCGATTGGACCATCGGGCACGTGCATTCGGGCGCGCTCGGCTGGGTCGGGTATGTGTCCTTCGGCGCCATCTACTGCCTCGTTCCGTGGCTGTGGAACAAGCCGCAGCTCTATTCCCTCCGCCTCGTGAACTGGCACTTCTGGGTCTCCACCATCGGCATCGTGCTGTACATCAGCGCCATGTGGGTCGCGGGCATCCTCCAGGGCCTCATGTGGCGCGCCTACACCACGCTGGGCTTCCTCGAATACTCGTTCGTGGAGACCGTGGAGGCGATGCATCCCTTCTACGTGATCCGCGCGCTGGGCGGCCTGCTGTTCCTGGCCGGCGCAGTCATCATGTGCTGGAACGTCTATCGCACCATTGTCACGCCGGCTGCTGAAACGCGCCAGGTCCCGAGCGGCGCGCTCGCGCCCGCTCACTGACAGCGCAACAGGAGACGAAAATGTCCCTCTGGCAAAAGCATCAGATCTTCGAGAAGAATTCGCTCATCCTCGTGATCGGCGTGCTGATCGTGATCTCCATCGGCGGCCTCGTGGAGGTCCTGCCGCTCTTCTATCTCAAGAGCACCATCGAAAAGGTGGAGGGCATGCGGCCCTACACGCCGCTGGAGCTTGCGGGCCGCAACATCTACGTGCGCGAAGGCTGCTACAATTGCCATTCGCAGATGATCCGCAGCTTGCGCGACGAGGTGGAGCGCTACGGCCATTACTCGCTGGCGGCCGAGAGCATGTACGACAAGCCCTTCCAGTGGGGCTCCAAGCGCAACGGCCCGGACCTCGCCCGCGTCGGCGCCAAGTACTCCGACGACTGGCACAAGCAGCATCTCGACAACCCGCGCCAGATGGTGCCCGGCTCCATCATGCCCGGTTATCCCTGGCTGGCGAAGACGGAGCTGGATACGCGGGAAGTCGCCGCAAGCATGAAGGTTCTTGCTTTCGAAGGCGTGCCTTATTCGCCCGAGATGATCGAGAACGCCGAAAAGGACCTCGTCGCGCAGGCGAGCGTCGACAGCGCGGACGCAGACGCCATGACGAAGCGCTATCCGAAGTCGCAGGCGCGCAAGTTCAGCGGCCTCGAAGGCCCGGTGAACGAGGCGGACGCGTTGATCGCCTACCTGCAGATGCTGGGCACGCTCGTCGACTTCAAGCTGTACGACGGCAAGGCAAACCTGCGCTGAGGAGATCGCCATGACCCTGCAGTCTATCTTTTTCGAAGCCAAGGCCATCAGCCTCGTGGTGATCTCCGTCACCTTCGCGCTGATCGTCGTCTACGCGCTGTGGCCCTCGTCGCAAGCGCGCTTCGACGAGGCCGCGCGCATGCCCCTCAGCGAGGATTGAGCCAGATGACGCCCGCTCATCAAGAAGACATCGACGCCCACACGGGCACTGCGACCACCGGCCATGAATGGGACGGCATTCGCGAGCTCAACACGCCGCTGCCCAAATGGTGGCTTTATATTCTGTATGGCACCATCGTGTGGGCCATCGGGTACATCGTCGTGTACCCAGCGATCCCGCTGGTCTCGAGCTTCACGCCCGGCCTGTCCGGATGGAGCTCGCGCGCGGCGGTGACGCAGGACCTTGCGGACCTGACGCAGCAGCGCGCCCCCATGGTTGACGCTCTCGCAAAGGCGTCCTTGCAGGAGATTGGCAAGGACGACCGCCTGCGCGGCTTCGCGCTCGCGCAGGGCCGGGCGGCCTTCGGCGACAATTGCGCGCCTTGCCATGGCGCGGGCGGCGGCGGCGCCGTGAGCTTCCCCAACCTCAACGACGACGACTGGCTGTGGGGCGGCAAGGTCGACGACATCCACCAGACGATTGCATACGGCGTTCGCTCCGCCCATGAGAAGACGCGCTCCAGCGCCATGCCGGCCTTCGGCCAGACGGGGATCCTCAAGCCCGCCGAAGTCGACCAGGTGGCGGACCACGTGCGCTCATTGAGCGGGTTGCCGACGGACAAGACCTACGACAAGGCCGCAGGCGCAAAGATATTCGAGGAGAATTGCTCCGCCTGCCATGGCGCCGGCGGCAAGGGAAACCTCGAGTTCGGCGCGCCGGACCTCACGGACCAGATCTGGCTCTTCGGCTCGTCCAAGGCCTCCATTGCGGAAGGCGTCCATCGCGGCCGCGGCTCCATGATGCCCGCCTGGAGCGGCCGTCTGGACGATACCACCATCAAGGCGCTTGCTGTGTACGTGCATGCGCTCGGCGGCGGCAAATAGCCGCTCTGTGAAGTCAACGCACACGCACTTAGAAAAAACAGATGCGTGTGGAGCACCCTGATCATGAGCGTCAAGCAACAGCAGATGCGTGAAGCGGCGTTGGAGGCCAAGGGCGTCTCCACGCCGCTCTACGCCTCGCGCGCCAAGATCTATCCGCAAAGCGTGCGCGGCACGTTCCGCAACGTGAAATGGGCGCTTCTGGCTCTCACGCTGGGGATTTACTACCTGCTGCCGTTCGTGCGCTGGGATCGCGGACCCTTCGCGCCCAACCAGGCGGTGCTGGTCGATCTCGAGAACCGGCGTTTCTATTTCTTCTTCATCGAAATCTGGCCGCAGGAGGTCTACTATCTGACGGGCCTGCTCATCATAGCCGCGATGGCGCTGTTCCTGATGAACGCGGTCGCTGGGCGCATCTGGTGCGGCTATCTGTGTCCGCAAACCATCTGGACCGATCTCTTCATGGCGGTGGAGCGCCTGATCGAGGGCGACCGGCGCGAGCGCATGCTGAAGGACAAGGGCAAGTGGACCCTGCGGCGCGTGCATGACGTCCTCGCAAAGCACTTCATCTGGCTCATGATCGCCTGGTGGACCGGCGGCGCCTGGGTGCTCTACTTCACCGACGCTCCCACGCTCGTGGTGGAGCTCGCCACGTTCCGTGGCCCCTATGCGGCCTATGTGTGGATCGTGATCCTCACGATCACCACTTACTTTTTCGCCGGCTACATGCGCGAGCAGGTGTGCACCTACATGTGTCCGTGGCCGCGCATCCAGGCCGCGTTGACGGACGAACACGCGCTCAACGTCACCTACCGGTATGATCGCGGCGAGCCGCGCGCCTCAGTCAAGAAGGCGGAGGCGCTGCGCGCCGCGAACGCGCCCGCAGGCGATTGCGTGGATTGCAACCAGTGCTTCAACGTTTGCCCGACCGGAGTCGACATCCGCGACGGCTTGCAGATCGACTGCATCCAGTGCGGCCTCTGCATCGACGCATGCGACACCGTGATGACGAAGATCAGCCGTCCGACGGGGCTGATCGGCTATGACACGGACGCCAACGTCCAGCGCCGCGCGCGCGGCGAAGCGCCCCAGAAGCACCGGCTGGTGCGTCCGCGCACGATTTTGTATGCGGCCGTCATCGCGCTTGTGGGCGGCATAATGGTCTATGCGCTCGCCACCCGCATGCCGCTGGGCCTTTCCGTGCTGCACGATCGCAATCCGGTCTACGTGAAGCTCAGCGACGGCTCCATCCGCAACGCGTTTACGGTTCGCCTGCTCAACAAGGAACTGCATCCGCGCCGCTTCGACCTCCAGGTGCGCGGCATGACGAACGCGGTTCTCGACATCGTCGGCGTCGAGAAGAACGCCAGCGGCCGCACGCTCGTCGAAGTCGGACCGGACCAGACCCGCGAAGTGCGCGTGCTCGTCACTGTCCCCAATGGAGAGCGGGTGTCGGACAGCCACGACATCCGTTTTATCGCGACGGACTCCGTGTCTGGCCGCGCCGCCTTCGCCAAGGATCATTTCATCGCGCCCGGAGATCGACATGACGAACGCCGCTGACAGCGCAGACACGGGCCGCAAGCTGACGGGCCGCATGGTGCTCATCATCCTGCTGGCGTTCTTTGGCACGGTGATCGCCGTCAACATGACGCTGTTGCGCTTCGCCATCTCCACCTTCAGCGGCATCGGCGAGAAGAACGCCTACATGGCGGGCGTTTCGCACGATCGCCAGCTCGCCGCGGCCCGGGCGCAGGACCAGCGCGCCTGGACGGTGGACGCGAAGCTGCAGCGCGTGGGCGCGGGCCGCACCCTCGTCTCCGTTCAGCGCATGGACGCTGGCGCACAGGCCGAGTTCGCCGTGCTGGCCCGCTTCGAACATCCCTCGGACGGGCGCCAGGACCGGGAAGCCGCGCTTGAGCAGGCGGGTCCGCTGGCCTGGCGCGGCGTCCTCGACCTGCCTGCGGGCGCGTGGGACCTGACGATTGAGATGCGCGCCGGCGACGCCGTTCTGTTTCGCTCGCGCAACCGCGTGCAGGTGGATGACCGCAAGATCGAGCAACAAAGATAGACGCGCCATGGCCGATACCCTGGACCTGTCGCATTTCATCCGGCGCACGGACGCCGGCGACGCCACGATGGACTTCGCCATCGACGGCGCGGACTGCGCCGCCTGCATCGACGACATCGAGTCGAGCGCACGGGACGTGCCCGGCGTCGTATCGGCGCGGCTCAACGTGGGCAGCCGCCGTCTAAGCGTCGCATGGCGGGACGAGGCCTGCGATGCGCAGTCCGTTCTCGAAAGCCTTGCGGCCCGCGGCTTCCGGGCGCACCCGTTCGAGCTTCACCGGCTTGAGGCGGAGGACGTGCGGCAGACTCGCTGGTTGCTGCGCTGCCTCGGCGTCGCGGGCTTCGCGATGATGAACGTGATGCTTCTGTCGTTGGCGGTGTGGTTCGGCGCCGTGAGCGACATTGGGCCGGAAACGCGCGATTTCTTCCACTGGCTCTCGGCGCTGCTCGTCATGCCCGCCGCCGCTTACGCCGGCCAACCGTTCTTTCGAAGCGCGCTGGCGGCGCTGCGCGCCCGCAAGCTCAACATGGACGTGCCGATCTCGCTTGGCGTCATCCTCGCCATCGGCATGTCGCTGTATGAGACGCTGAACCATGCCGAGCACGCCTATTTCGACTCGGCCATCATGCTGCTGGTCTTCCTGCTCGCGGGCCGCGCGCTCGATCAGATGATGCGCGTGCGGATGCGGACCGCTGCGGCCAACATGGCGGCCCTCAAGGGCGACCTTGCGCATAGGCTCGGGCCCGGCGGGGAGATCGTCACGATCCCGGTGGCGGCGCTGCGTGCGGGCGATTGCGTCATGGTGCGCCCTGGCGACCGCGTCCCGGGCGACGCGCTCGTGCTTTCGGGCGCCTCGTGCGTCGATGAAAGCGCCATCACGGGCGAGACGCTGCCGCGCGAGATCGGCCCGGGCGCCAAGGCGTGGGCGGGTTCGCTGAGCGGGCAGGGCGCGTTGACGCTGCGCGTCACGGCCGCTGGAGAGTCTTCGCTGATCGACGACGTGCGCCGCCTCGTGGAGCAGGCCAGCGAGGTCAAGTCTCGCTATCGGCGCCTGGCGGATCGCGCGTCCGCGATCTACGCGCCGCTGGTGCACCTGACGGCGCTGTGCACGCTGGCCTTCTGGCTTCTCGCCGGCGCAGGCGCCCACTTCGCCATCGTCACGGCCATCGCGGTTCTCATCGTCACATGCCCCTGCGCGCTCGCGCTCGCCGTGCCCGCCGTCCAGGTGGTGGCCACCGGGGGCCTGTTTCGCGCGGGCGTCTATCTCAACGCTTCGGACGCCATCGAACGCTTCGCCGAAATCGACCACGTGGTCTTCGACAAGACCGGAACGCTGACGCTGCCCGCGCCCCGCGTCGCCAACGCGCACGAAATCCCCGCCGACCTGCTCGCCCTTGCGGCGAGGCTGGCCCTGTCCAGCAGGCATCCCCTTGCGGTCGCCATCGCGCGCGCGGGCGGCGCCGATACGCCGTTTGCGGACGCAAGCGAGACTGCGGGCGCAGGCGTGAGCGCGCTGGTGGGCGGCGTCGAGGCGCGCCTTGGCGGCGCGGCGTTCTGCGCAATGGCCGACGAAGCGCCGCGCGGGGCGGACGTGTCGCTGATGCGTCTGCGCGTCGGAGGGCGCACGGCCACCTTCGAAATCCGGCAGGCTTTGCGCGCCGACGCCTGCCAGGTGATCGCGGACCTGCGCGCGCGCAACATCGGCGTCTCCATTCTGTCCGGCGACCGCCCGGACGCCGTGGCCCCTGTGGCGCAGGCGCTGGGCGTGAGCGATTGGCGCGGCGGCGTGAAGCCGGACGAGAAGATCGCGTTCATCAACCAGCTGTCGCGGGCGGGGCGCCGGGTCCTCATGGTTGGCGACGGCCTGAACGACGCGCCTGCGCTGGCGGGCGCCCACGCGTCCATGTCGCCGATCGATGCGGTGGACATGGCGCGGGCAGGCGCGGACGCAATGTTCCTGGGCGACAGGCTCGCGCCCATCGTGCTGGCGCTCGATCTGTCTCGCAAGGCGCGCGCCCTCATGCGCCAGAACCTCTGGCTCGCGGTCGTTTATAACGCTGTCGCGGTGCCGCTGGCCGTGGCTGGCTTCGTCACGCCGCTCATCGCGGCGCTCGCCATGTCGGGCTCGTCGATCCTCGTCACCCTCAACGCCCTGCGGGCCCGAAGCTCCGCGCGCGCTGCGCCGAAGAGCGCTGCGCGCGAGCGGCCCGTGGCGGCGACATTCAGGAAGGCCGGCGCATGAACGTGCTTGTTTATCTCGTGCCGCTCGCGCTGCTGCTTGGCGGCGTCTGGCTTGGCATGTTCCTCTGGTCCATGCGGGCGGGGCAATACGACGATCTGGAAGGCGCCGCCTGGCGCATCCTGTCCGACGAGGACATCCGCAAATGAGCCTTGCGCCGGCCGACCGGCACGCCAGCAAGCTTCCTCCGGCGCGGGCCGGGCGCTTATCGTGCTTTTGCCCCGCGGGAACGCCGGTCGCCGGGGAGGCGCGGGGCCTTGCGACGCTGGCGGGCGGCTTTGCGGCGTCGGTGTTGTCGCAAACGCTCGTCACGGGGCTGATGCCCTTGGCGGGCCTGCTGCTTGCGCCGCGTCCCGGATTGGCGGTCGCGCCTCTCGTGGCCATGCTGCTGGGGGCGGCGCTCGCCACGTTCCCGGCGTCGTTCCTGCTGGATACGTTCGGCCGTCGCGCGTCCTTCGCGCTGGGCGCCTCCCATGGCGTCGCGGGCGGATTGATGATGGCGTTCGCGCTCTCCGCCAACGCCTTTGCGGCGCTCCTCCTGGGAGCGTTCTGGATGGGGGTCGCGCAGGGCTTCACCCTGTTTTACCGGCACGAGGCGGGGGTCGGCGCCACGCCCGCGCAGCGCGTGGCGGCGGTGGGCCTGGTGTTCGGCGCGGGCGCGCTCGCGGGCTTCGCGGGGCCGGCGCTGGCGGGTTTCGCCGAAAGCCTCGCGCCGGGCGTCTATGTGGGGACGGCGCTGGCGGCCGCAGCCGCGCAGGTCGTGGCGCTCAGCCTCGCGGCCTTCTCTTCGCGCCGCCTGCCGGTGGAGACGCCCGGCGCCGTCGCCGCCAGGCCGCTGTGGGGCGCCATGTTCGCGCCAACGCTCGTGGCGGCGCTCGCCTGGTTCGCCATGAACCTCCTGATGCTCGCTGGGCCGTTCTCCATGGTGGCCTGCGGCGTCTCGGCGGCCGGCGTGATGGGCGCGGTGGCGTGGCACGTGGTCGCCATGTATGCGCCGGGCTTCCTGCTCGCGCCGCTGGCGGGGCGCGTGGGCGGCAGGTCCATGGCGGCGTTGGGGCTGGCGCTCGTCACCGCGGCGCTCGCCATCTTTATCGGCGCCCAGGGGGCGGCGGGTTTCACCGTCGCGCTCGTCGTGCTGGCGCTGGGCTGGTCGCTCGCCACCGTCGGTTCGACCCTGTGGCTGCACGAGGCGGCGCAGCCGGGCCGCCTGATGCTGGGCGCCCATGACGCCGCGCTGTTCCTCGCCGCAATCGCGGGCGCGCTGGCGGCCTATCGGTTCGCGCCGCTCTAGGCTGGCTCTCGCGCCTGCGGGCTCTATAACAAGTGCGCAAACGAGAGGCGCCCATGACCCCCGACGACCGCATAGCCCACCTGGAAGCGCGCCTTGAGGCGCTCAACGCCACGCTCGCCAACGTGCTGTCCACCTTCGTGCTGCACGGGCTGCTCACCAAGGCTTCGGTGGACCAATTGCTGGCGGAAGCCGCCGCCCATGCGCCTGGCCCCGTGGGGGCCTCGCAGGTCGAGGCCCTGAAGGCCGCCTATCCCGCCGCCATCCGCGAGGCCATGGGCCCCGAGCCGGACGAGGGCGACCACGACCACTGATCAGCCGTAGCGGCGCGCCGCCTCGATCGTCAGCCCCATGCCGACGGAGCCGAACGTGTCGCCCTCCACCACCCGGGCGCGCGGCGCCATGGCCAGAATGGCTTCCCGCACATGGGGAATGCGCGTCGTGCCGCCGGTGAGGAACAGCGCGTCCACCTTGTCGGCGCCCAACCCCGCCTGGTTCAGGCAGGAGACGACGCTGTCGGTGATGCGCTGCGTCAGCCGCGCGGAGCTTGCGATGAACTGGGGGCGCGACGCGTCGGCCTGAAGGCCGTCCGCCAGCCAGTCCAGCGCGATGTGCGCCGTCTGCGCGTCGGACAGGGCGATCTTGGCCCGCTCCACGTCGATGGCCAGCGAATGCCCGCGCTGCGATTCCAGCACCCGCAGCAGCCGGCCAATGAGGTCCGGGCGCGCGGAGTCGCGGCGGATTTCCTTCACCTGCTGGAGGATCTTCTGGCTGTAGAGCCGGTTGATGCTCGCCCATGTGGCGAGGTCGTGAAAATAGCCCGCTGGCGCGTCCACGCCCGCGCGCTTCATGGGGCTGCGATAGCCCAGATGCGGCATCACGCTCGCCAGCGACAGCTCGCGGTCGAAATCCACGCCGCCCACGCGCACGCCGTCGTTGGCCAGCACGTCGCTGGCGCGGTCGTTGCGTTTGGCGGCGTCGGGGCTCAGGCGCACCAGGGAGAAGTCGGAGGTGCCGCCGCCGATGTCCACCACAAGCGCGATTTCCTCGGCCCGCACCTGCCGCTCGTAGTCCAGCGCCGCCGCGATGGGCTCGAACTGGAACGAGACGTGCTTGAAGCCGATGCTCTCGGCGATCCCGCGCAGCGCGTCCTCCGCCTTGCGGTCGCCGTCAGGGTCGCTGTCCACGAAATGGACCGGCCGGCCGTGCACCACGCTGTCCAGCGCCGCGCCGCCGTCCGCCTCCGCCCGCGCCTTCACAAGCGCGATGTAGCGGGCGATGACCTCCGTGAAGCGCAGCCGCTTGCGGCCGATCTGCGTGGTTTCGTCGATGAGCGAGCCGCCGAGCGCCGACTTCAGGCTGCGCATCAGGCGGCCGGGCGCGCCGTCCACGTAGGCCGAGACGGCCGCGCGGCCGATCAGCGCGTCGCCGTTCCAGGCGAAGAAGATCGCGCTGGGAATGGTCACGTCGTCATGTTCGAGACGGGCGAGCGAGGGGCCGTTCCCGCCCGGGACGCCGAGCGTGGTGTTGGACGTGCCGAAATCGAGGCCGCAGCTGGCCATGTCTGTTCCTGATATGTGGGGATTCGCTCTTGGGCGCTTGAGCGGCGCGACCATGCGGATTGGCGCGGGGAAGTCAAATGCGCCTGATTGACATCCCTTCCCCCGCTGGGGTCTATGCACCCGACGATCAATCAGGCGTGGGCGAAGCGGGACCGGATGGGCGAAGCCCCGGCGGCTGGCGCGCCCTGCAACAAGCGGGACTGGTTCCATGGGCTTCAAATGCGGCATCGTCGGCCTGCCGAACGTCGGCAAGTCGACCCTCTTCAACGCGCTGACGCAAACGGCGGCCGCCCAGGCGGCCAATTACCCGTTCTGCACCATCGAGCCGAACGTCGGCGACGTGGCGGTGCCGGACGCGCGCCTCGAGACGCTGGCGAAGATCGCGGGCTCCAAGGAGATCATCCCCACGCGGCTGACGTTCGTGGATATCGCGGGCCTCGTGCGCGGCGCCTCCAAGGGAGAGGGGCTGGGCAACCAGTTCCTCGCCAACATCCGCGAATGCGACGCCATCGCGCACGTGGTGCGCTGCTTTGAAGACGGCGACATCACCCACGTCGAAGGCAAGATCGACCCCATCGACGACATCGAGACCATCGAGACCGAGTTGATGCTCGCCGATCTCGAAAGCCTCGAAAAGCGCATCGTGCCCATCGAGAAGAAGGCCAAGAGCGGCGACAAGGATTCCAAGGAAGCCTACGACCTCATGGCCCGCTGCCTCGCGGTGCTGCGCGAGGGCAAGCCTGCCCGCACAGCGAACATCAGCCCCGACGAGCGCAGGGCGTTCGCCGCGCTGGGCCTCCTGTCCTCCAAGCCCGTTCTCTACGTGTGCAACGTCGAGGAGGCCTGCGCCGACAAGGGCAACAACTTCTCCGAGCGCGTGATGGCGCGCGCCAAGGAAGAGGGCGCCGTCGCCGTGGTGGTCTCCGCCAAGATCGAAAGCGAGATCGCCGTTCTGCCGCCCGCCGAGCAGACGGACTACCTGGAGGCCGTGGGCCTTGAGGAGCCGGGCCTCAACCGCGTCATCCGCGCGGGCTACGACCTGCTGCATCTGGTGACGTATTTCACCGTGGGCCCCAAGGAAGCGCGCGCCTGGACCATCGAGAAGGGCACCAAGGGTCCGCAGGCCGCAGGCGTCATCCATACGGATTTCGAAAAAGGCTTCATCCGCGCCGAGACCATCGCCTATCCCGACTACGTGGCGTGCAACGGCGAGTCCGGCGCCCGCGAGGCCGGCAAGTTCCGGCTGGAGGGCAAGGAATACGTGGTGCAGGACGGCGACGTGCTGCACTTCCGGTTCGCCAACTAGCGGCAGAAAGTCCCAGCGCGGCGCCTCGCGGCGGGAGGCGCGCGGTCCACAACGGCGCTGCGCGGTGGCAACAGCGCAGCGGCGTCTGGGGCCGCCAGACCAGAAGCGGAGGACGCCGGACGATGCAGGGCGAGACGAAATACTACGAGGACTTCCACGTCGGCGACGTCATGGAGTACGGCGCGTACGAGATGACGCGCGACGAGATCGTCGCCTTCGCGACGGCTTACGATCCCCAGCCCTTCCATCTGGACGAGGAAGCCGGACGCGCCAGCATCCTTGGCGGGTTGGCGGCGTCCGGCTGGCACACGGCGTCGGCCGCCATGCGCCTGCATGCGGACCATCTGCTCGTGGGCGCGGCGTCGCTGGGCTCCCCGGGCATCGAGGAATTGCGCTGGCTGAAGCCGGTGCGCCCCGGCGACGTGCTCAGCGCGCGCATCACGATCCTTGACGCCCGCCCCCTCAAGTCGCGCCCAGGGGTCGGCCTGGTGCGCGTGCGGTTCGAGGTGAGCGCGCAGGGCGGCGAGCTGAAGATGACGCAGGTCGCCTCGCTCTTCATCGGCCGGCGGGACGCCGCTGACGCGCCCGCGAGCGCGGCCGCGAAAGCGCCTGTCCAGGCGAACCCCGTTCTGGCGGCGAACCTGACGCCCGCGCCGGCGGACTGCGCCGACGACGAAGGCGTGATGAGCGGCTGGTACGACGATCTCGTGATCGGGCGCCGTCTTGAGATCGGCGAGTACGTGTTTGGCCGCGAGGAGGCGCTGCGCTTTGCGGCCGCCTACGATCCCCAGCCGTTCCACCTTGACGAAGCCGCCGCCGCGCAGGGGCTGTTCGGCGGGCTGTCGGTGTCCGGCTGGCACACGGCGGCCGCCTGCATGGCGCGTCTTGTGGCGACGCGCCGTCTCTATACGGACGAGGCCCGGCGTCGGGGCCTGCCCGAAGCCCCCAAGGGGCCGTCGCCGGGCTTTCGCGACCTGAAATGGCTGCGCCCCGTGCTCGTGGGCGACACTGTGTCGTTCTCCATGACGCTCGCCGACAAGCGCCCGAGCTCGCGCGCGGGCTGGGGCATGGTGTTCAACGCCTGCGAAGGCGTGAACCAGCGCGGCGAGAAGGTCTACGAGTATATGAGCTCCAGCCTGTGGCCCTTTCGGCGCCAACCCGGCTGAACGGCGTCGTGCGCAGGGCGCTTTGTCGTTCCGGCGTGAGACCGTCAGTGGCCGTCGAACGCCATCAGGGTGCGCACCGGCACGCCCAGCGCCTCGATCGTCTTGGCGCCTCCCAGCGCCGGCAGGTCGATGACGAAGCAGGCGGCCACCACCTCCGCGCCGATGGACTTCAGCATCTTCACCGCGCCTTCCGCGGTGCCGCCCGTCGCGATGAGATCGTCGATCAGGATCACGCGCTCCCCGGGCGCCACGGCGTCGCTGTGCATCTCCATTTCATCGACGCCATATTCCAGCGAATAGGCGATGGACACCGTCGTGTGCGGCAGCTTGCCCTTCTTGCGGATGGGCACGAAGCCCGCCGACAATTGATGCGCCACCGCGCCCCCCAGAATGAACCCGCGCGCCTCCACGCCCGCCACCTTGTCGATCTTGGTGCCCGCCCATGGCTGCACAAGCTCGTCCACGGCGCGGCGGAACGCGCGCGGCGAGCCCAGCAGCGTGGTGATGTCGCGGAACATGATCCCAGGCTTGGGATAATCGGGGATCGTGCGGATCGAATCTTTCAGCGGACTGTCGAGGTTCATGGGGCGCTCGCGTTCGGAGGGGGAGAAGATTAGGGTGCAGTGTGAAGGCGGCGCGGCGCAAAGCCAAGGCGTGTGGCGCGGCGAACCTGCCGCCGGTCAGGCCGCGCCGCGCAAAATGTGAGGACGGATCATGGAAACAGCGCCCAACAATCGTGTGACTGTGGTCGATATCGACATCAGCTTCTTCCGCCTCGTCGCCTTCTTCGTGAAGGCGTCGCTGGCGGCCATTCCGGCGGCCATCATCGTCGCCCTGGTGCTCATGCTCATCGGCCTTCTGGTTCGCGCGATCTTCGGGATCGGCGGCTTCAACTGGTGGGGCATGGGCATGCACACCCTCTGACGCGGACCCGTCACCGGGCGCTGTTGACCCGCCCCATGAGGACGTCGAGCTTGCGCAGCAGGGCGGGGTCGCGCGCGCCAGGGGCCGTGATGAGCGCCGTGTCGAGCGCGCGGTCCGACCCGATGGGGCAGGGCTCGTGCTCGGCGGGAAAATCCTTCAGGAGCCGCGCCAGCAGGCGCGCAGCCCTGGCGGCGTTTTCGTGCACCACCTTCAGCACGGACTCCACCTCCACGGCCGCGTGCTCCGGGTGCCAGCAGTCGTAATCGGTGACCATGGCGACGATGGCGTAGGAGATCTCGGCCTCGCGGGCCAGTTTCGCCTCCGGCATCGCCGTCATGCCGATCACGTCGTAGCCGAGCCCCTTGTAGGTGAGGGATTCGGCGTAGGACGAGAACTGCGGCCCTTCCATGCACACGTAGGTTCCATTGCGGCGGCAATCGATGCCCTCGGCGCTCGCCGCCGCCTCGATGCGCTGCTGGAGGAGCGGCGCGACCGGGTGGGCCATGGACACGTGCGCCACGCAGCCGTTGCCGAAGAACGAGGACTCGCGGCCAAAGGTGCGGTCCACGAACTGGTCCGCCAGCACGAACAGGCCCGGATACAGGTCCGGCTTGAACGAGCCGCAGGCCGAGACCGACACGAGGTCCGTCACCCCGACGCTCTTCAGCGCGTGGATGTTCGCCCGATAGTTGATGCCCGACGGGGAGTAGACGTGCCCGCGCCCATGGCGCGGCAGGAACACGGCGTCCGTCCCGCCGATGCGCCCGAACCGCAGCGCGTCCGACGGCGCGCCCCACGGCGTGTCCACGCGCTCTTCGCGCAAGTCCTCAAGGCCGGGCAGGTCATAGACGCCCGAGCCGCCGATAATGCCGATCACTGCCTTGGTCATGGCTTTCTCCGTTCCGGCGTTTGTCCGCCAAGGCGGCCGGGGAGGCAAGTGGGCGGCTCGCCTCACGCCGTCGCGCGCGCGCGACCACGCGGACGCCGCCATCGTAAAACGCAAATATTGGGAACGCCGCGACGGCATGGAGGCAAAGAAAATCCCGCCGGCGACCAGTCCGGCGGATTGATGAAAATTGCAGGACCGCGGACGTGATATTGGGCCGCGGCCTCGCAAGACTGGGGACGATCGAGACGGGCGAATTTCCCGGCCGCGCTTGACTTACGCAGATATGAAGCGGCTGTATGCAAACAATATTCTCCCTCTTGTTTTAGGCGATTGACATGTCCGTGAAGACGAAACCCGAGCTTGGCGTGAAGCGCCTTTGCGCCGGCTGCAACGCGCGCTTCTACGATCTGGCCCGCGATCCCATCACGTGCCCCACCTGCAAGACGATCTTCCTGCCGCCGCCTCCGCCGCCGCCCAGGCCCACCCGCGCCTTCAGAACGCCCGACACCTTCGCGCCGGTTCCCGTCGAGCCCGTTCAGGCCGGATCGGCCGACGACCTGCCGGAGGCGGACGACGAGGACGAGGTCGGCGTTCTGGCGGCTGACGAGGACGAGGACGAAAAAGACGCCGCCCCCGATCCGCTTTCCTGAGGCGCGCTTCCGCACGCCCGCCAAGGACGCCGCCCTCCATGACTTCGACGCTCCGACCCCCTGATGCGCTCGTGTCCGATCGCCCTGTCGACGCCCGCGATTTGTCGCTGGCGTCGTTGGGCTGGTCTGATTTTTTCAGCGAGCAGGTGCAGCCCGAAGAGGCCGCGCTCGTTCCCATGCGCATCGCCACCGTCCACCGGTCGCGCATGTCCGCTGTTTCGAGCGCAGGGTCCGTCCGGCTCATGCTGGCGCCCCATACGGACACGGGGCAGTTCGCCGTGGGGGACTGGGCGCTTGTGGATCCGGCGACCCACATGCTGCAACGCCGCCTCGCGCGCCGGACCGTGCTGCAGCGTCATACGGAAGGCGGCCGGCAGCCGCAGCTCGCCGGCTCCAACGTCGACACGCTTTTCATCGTCACATCCTGCAACGCCGACTTCAACGCCGCACGGCTGGAGCGCTATCTCGTGCTGGCCAACGAATCCGGCGTGGACCCGGTCATCCTGCTGACCAAGGCCGACACGGCGGCCGACCCGGGCGCATACCAGCGGGACGCGGCGGCCCTTCAGCGCGATCTCGTCGTCCTCACTCTGAACCCGCGCTCCGTGAGCGCGGCGGAGGTTCTGTCGCCCTGGTGCGGCGCTGGCAAGACAGTGGCGCTGGTCGGCTCGTCGGGCGTGGGCAAATCCACTCTTGTGAACACGCTCGCAGGCGCGGGGCAGGACGTCCCGCAGGAGACCGGCGGCGTCCGCGAACACGATTCCAAGGGCCGCCACACCACGACCTCCCGGTCCCTGCACGCGATCGCGGGCGGCGGCTGGATCATTGATACGCCCGGAATGCGCAGTCTCCACGTCGGCGATTCCGCCTACGGAATCGAGACGCTCTACTCGGAGATCACCGAGCTCGCGCCGCAGTGCCGCTTCAGCGACTGCACCCACGCGCACGAGCCCGGCTGCGCCGTTCAGGCCGCAGTCGCCAGCGGCGCGATGGACGGAGAACGGCTCGCCCGCTGGCGCAAGCTGTCCGACGAGAACCGCCACAACACGACCGTCCCCTCCGGCCCGCGCGGCAACAAGAAGCGGTGACGCCCGGGCGCGCCTTTGCAAACAGGCGGGCGCGCCGTTAAACAGGCCGGACGATCGCCCCGCAAGCTGGGCGTCTCGGCGACAGGCGCCTGGTGCGGACTTTTCGATGACTCAGCTCGACGGCTTCGCGTTCTCCGTGGCGCCCATGATGGACTGGACCGACCGGCACTGCCGGTCTCTCCACCGCCTTATGTCGCGCCGCGCCCGGCTCTACACCGAGATGGTGACGACAGGCGCGATCATTTTCGGGCCCCGCGAGCGGCTCCTGGGATTTGACGCGGGCGAGCATCCGGTCGCGCTGCAACTGGGCGGCAGCGACCCTGCGGCCCTGGCCCAATGCGCGCGCATCGGCGCGGACTACGGCTACGACGAGATCAACCTGAATTGCGGCTGCCCCTCCGACCGCGTGCAGAACGGCGCGTTCGGCGCCTGCCTCATGCGCCAGCCCGCGCTGGTGGCGGAAGGCGTCGCCGCCATGAAGGCCGTGGTGGACATTCCCGTCACGGTGAAGTGCCGCATCGGCGTGGACGACCAGGACCCCCGCGAGGCGCTGTGGGCCATGGCGGCCTCGTGCGTGGACGCGGGCGCGGACGCGCTGGTGGTGCACGCCCGCAAGGCTTGGCTCCAGGGCCTGAGCCCCAAGGAGAACCGGGACGTTCCCCCGCTCGACTACCCGCTGGTGCACGAACTCAAGCGCGCCTTTCCGGGCACGCCGGTCGCGATCAACGGCGGGATCGGCGACATGGCCGCCGCGCAGGCGCAATTGCAGCACGTGGACGGCGTGATGGTCGGGCGCGCCGCCTATCACACGCCCGGGCTGCTGCTGGAGGTCGATCCCGTGCTGTTCGGCCAGGCGCCTCCGGTGGCGGACCAGTTCGAACTCGTGCAGGCCTACGAGCCCTATGTGGCGGCGCGGCTGGAGGAGGGCGCCCGCCTGGCGGACATGACGCGCCACATGCTGGGCCTGTTCGCCGGATGGCCGGGCGCGCGTCTGTGGCGCCGTCACCTGGCGATGGAATCCGTGAAGCGCGGCGCTGGCCTGAGCGTGCTGCGCGAGGCGCTGGCTCATGTGCGCCGGCCCGCCGGCGAGGACGCCGACGCCGCCGCCTGAGGCGTTTTAGCGCAGGCCCGCCCGCCGCTTGACCTCAAGGGCAAGCTGCACCGCGCCGGTGGCGATGCGCTCATTGGGAAACTGGGCGCAGAACTTGTCGATGCCCTTGGTCAGCGTTTCGGTGGAGTAGGGCTCGAGCACGTTCTTGGAGCCCGCGAGCGCCGCGTTGTAGCCGCTCAAAAACCCGAACACCCATTCGGACGCAGGGCCCCGCGCGCCCACGTCCCGGGTCCACGTGGCGCAATCGGTCTGCCCGCCGAAGATCGTGACGCCCTGCGCGTGCGCGCCCCCAAGGCAGGCGAGCAGGGTGATTATCGTGAAAGCTGAACGCATTGGCCCTCCTGAGCCGCAGCTTTCAACCAACCCGCGCGCATCGTCAAGCCGACGCTGCCCGCCCGCGGCGGCGGGGGATGCCGCGGCCCTTGCCGGGCGCGCGCCGAACGTTTATCCACGGGCCAGCGGACGAGGCGTCCTGCGCACGCGCGCGACAGCGCCACTCCATCAGGCCCGCCGTGCGGACCTGGGCGGTTAGCTCAGTTGGTAGAGCATCTCGTTTACACCGAGAGGGTCGGCGGTTCGAGCCCGTCACCGCCCACCACCCACCCAGCGATTGTTCTCGAGCAGATTGGGAGGCCTTGCGCGAAACGCAGGGTCGCAGCTTTGCGCCGGCATGTTCACGGCCGGCACGACGGCGCTTGGATCGGCCCGCGCATCCCAACGATGTGGGGGCTGTTTCGCAGTCGAGCCACGCCACCATCGTTGTGCCGCTTTGCGGATGACGGAGGTTACGCCGAGGCGGTCTAGGCCATCTGGCCTAATGGCGCGGGACTGCGATGCGGCTCAACCTGATCACGTTTTCGTGATTCCTGAGGAAGCAGATTGTCCGATCAGATTCATCCACCTCTGCATGAGCAAAAATCAGCCGCCGTGAACCTGCGTTTGGCGCCGTCCCTGAAAGAAGCAGCAGAACAGGCGGCTCAGGACGACAGCCGCACGCTTACCTCTTTAATCCAGAAGTTATTGAAGGATTATCTTGAGGCCACCGGCTACATTCGATCCCGGAATCTCACAAGACGCGCTTCCATCACGCCACGCGAGCAGTGAGTTTGCGAACGCACGCGGCGCCAGGACCGCCCGGCGCCGGGCTTTTTATATGTGGAGATTTTGACGCGAATAACATGTCTGCGGATTTTGCGGCGGTCCGACGAGCGGACAAAATTATATATTAATAAACGCTAGTAGGGAGCGATTAGCCATGAAGCTAAAGGATTTTGAATCGGAGGAGCGCCGGTGTCATGAAAAAGACGGAGATGATCATGTAGGGAGCGGTCCCGGCGCGCGGTTCGCAAGATGGTCCTCGGCGATAGCTATTCTAACGGCTTTCGCAGCGTTGCTAGTGGCCTCGCTGCTCTAGATGCGTGAAGCGACTGCTCGTCGCCCTGGCGTGAGGCAGGGACTTTTTGCCACGCCGCCGCTTCCCACCGGCTACTCAGTGACTGGCCGGCGACGCTCTTGCCCCATCGCCCCCCACCGTTACGCCGCGCCGGCGCGCTCGCTAAAGCGGTTTGATCGCGACCTTGCGGAACTTGACCACGCCCGCGCCGTACTGGAGCGTGATGGGACCTTCGGGGAACAGGTTGTTGTGGAGTTCGCTGGTCTTCTGCCCGTTGAGCAGGACCGTGATGTGGCGCCCCTGGGCGGTGATCTCGAACGTGTTCCACTTGCCGCCCGCCTTGGGCATCGGGTTCACTTCCGCGAAATTGACGATGGCGCCCGTCCCGTAGGTGGGGTCTGTGCGCTTGTCGAAGATGTTCGCCTCGTAGCAGGTGCGGTCGCCGATGTTCTTCACGTCGCTGCACCGCAGGAACACGCCGCTGTTGGCGTCGTCGCTCGACCAGAACTCCACGTGGATCACGAAATCCTTGTAGCTCGCCTTGCTCACCAGATGGGCGGCGCCCTTGCTGGCCAGCTTGTCGGCCACGACCGCGCCGTCTTCGAGCCGCCAGTTGGCTTCGCCGAACCGGTCCCAGTCGCCCATGGTCGTGCTGTCGAGCAGCGTGACCCAGCCGGGGCCTGATTGCGCCGCCGCCGGCGCCGACCCGAGGGCCGCCAAGGCGACTACGAACGCAGCGCTGCGAATTGTCTTGAAACGCATGTGTCACCCCCCTGATCGGCTCCGGCGGTCGGCCGCGCCGCGCTCCGCGCGATCATGACGTGCGGGCAGGACTGCAGGCTAGCGGCATTGTGCGATTGCGCAAGGGCCGCGCGGCGCCTGCCGAAACGGCGCCGACGTGCGGCGCATTCGCCGCACCCCCGCTCATTGCCAAGATAAAAATCTCACAAGCACATGCGGCGAATAAGCAATTCGTGATCGCGCAAATGTCACTGGGGCGCAGGCGTTTTTAGTCCTAGCAATGGCGATTGACGCCTTGATCTTGGCGGCGTAGGCACAGCCCGCTGCAGTCAGCGGAAGGAGTCGGGGCAAGGCATTGATCGACCTACATTGTCACCTTCTCCCCGGAATTGACGACGGCTCGCCCGACGAAGAGCATTCCCTCGCCATGGCGCGGATGTTCGTGGAGGAGGGCGTCGTGGCGCTCGCGTGCACGCCGCACATCATGCCTGGCGTTTACGACAATTCGGGTCCCGACATTCGCCGCCGCGTGGCGGTGCTTCAGGAGCGGCTCGACGCCGAAGGCGTCGCCTTGCAGCTCATGGTGGGCGCCGACGTGCACATTGCGCCGGACCTGGTGGGCAAGATGCGCTCCGGCGAGGTCCTGACTCTCAACGACAGCCGCTATGTGCTCATCGAGACCCCCCACCACATCCTGCCGCCCCGCGTCGAGGACTCGATCTTCAACCTCATGGCCGCCGGCTACGTGCCCATCTTCACCCATCCCGAGCGGATGAGCTGGATTGAACGTAAATACGATCTCATCCAGCATCTCGCGAAGGCGGGCGTCTGGATGCAATTGACGGCTGGCGCCCTCACGGGCCGTTTTGGCTCGAAAGCGCAATATTGGTCCGAGCGAATGTTGGATGAAGGCCTGTTTCAAATCGTCGCCACTGACGCGCATGACGTCGCGCGCCGTCCGCCTGCGTTGCGCGAGGCGCTGTCGGTTCTCGCCCGGCGCGTCGGCGAGGCGGAGGCGTGGAACATGATCTCGACGCGCCCGCGCGGCGTCATCGCCGACCTGCCGCCGCACGAACTGGCCGCGCCCGTGGCCGTTCCGGCGGCGGCCTCCGATGGAGAGCCGCTGCTGCAAAAGCTGACCGGCATGTTCTGGGGCGCGCCGCGATGAGCGGCGTGGCTCGCGGTCTGGCGCCGCAATGGCTTGTGCGCCTCGCCTGCGCTCTCGTGATCGCCGCCGCCGTGGGCGCCTGCACGCCCGGCGGCGACTTCGCGGGCGTGTCCGCGG
>JAQGJX010000010.1 GCA_028290405.1 Hyphomicrobiales bacterium | reverse complement strand
GAGCACGATGAGGTCGCCGTGCGCGATGTTGACGAGGCGCATGACGCCGAAGATGAGCGAGAGGCCGGAGGCGAACAGCGCATAGAGGCCGCCCACCAGAACGCCCTGCAGGATCGCGTTGGCCCATTCGGTCATGGCTCAGACCCCGAAATAGGCGGCGGAAATGTCCGCGCGTTCGAGGGCGTCGGCGCGGCCTTCGAGCGTGATGCGTCCCTGCCGCAGGCAGTAGACGCGGTCCGCCACCTTCAGCGCCTGGCCGGTGTCCTGCTCCACGATGACGGCCGTCGCGCCCTGCCGGGCGATCTGCGGCAGGGCCGCGTAGATGTCGCGGATGACGATGGGCGCGAGGCCCAGGCTCAACTCGTCGATGAGCAACAGGTCGGGGTTGGCCATGAGCGCGCGCGCGATGGCCACCATCTGCTGCTGGCCCCCCGACAGCGACGTGGAGGGCTGGCGGCGGCGCTCCTCGAGAATGGGGAAAAGCCGGTAGACCGCCGCAAGGCTCCACGGCCCCCTGCGATGCAGATGGCCGCCCACGAGGAGGTTCTCCTCCACGCTGAGGGAGCGAAACAGGCGGCGCCCTTCCGGCACGAGGGCGATTCCGCGCGCCACGACCGCGTGCGTCTCAAGCCCCAGAAGCGAGCGCCCCGCGAGGTTCAGGCGCGAGGCGCGGCGCTCCACGAGGCCCGTGACGCTCTTCATCAGCGTCGTTTTTCCGGCGCTGTTGGCGCCGATGATCGCGACGGTCTCGCCCCTGGCGATGCGCAGGCTGACGCCGAACAGCGCCTGGAACGGGCCATAGAAGGCGTCGAGCGCCTCGATGTCCAGCAGCGCGTCAGACATCGGCTTCCGCCCCGAGGTAGATCTCCTGCACGATGCGGCTTTTCATGACGCTCGCCGGTTCGCCCTCGGCGACCTTGGCGCCCTGGCTCAGCACCACGAGACGGTCGGCGACGGCCAGCAGGGCGTGGACGACGTGCTCGATCCATACAATGGTGACGCCCGTGGCGCGGATGCGCCCGATGGCCGCGACCAGCTCGTCGCATTCGTGCGACGTGAGGCCGCCGGCGATCTCGTCGAGCAGCAGGAGTTGCGGGCGTCCCGCCAGCGCGCGCGCAAGCTCCAGGCGCTTGCGCTCCAGGAGCGTGAGGGAGCCGGCGAGCGCGTTGGCGCGCGGCAGCAGGCCGCACAGGTCCAGCACCTCCACGCAATCGCGCTCCGCGTCGCGCGCCGGCTGGGTGCGGGCGAACTGCGCGGGCACGAGCAGGTTTTCAAACACCGTCAGTCCCCCGAAGGGCTGGGGGATCTGGAAGGAACGGCCCACGCCCATCCTGCATCGCTGCGCGGGCGGCATGCGGGTGATGTCGGCGCCGGCGAACGTGATGCGGCCGGCATCGGGCGCCAGCGCGCCCGTCACCATGTTGAACAGGCTGGTCTTGCCCGCGCCGTTGGGCCCCAGCACGCCAAGCGCCTCGCCCCGCGCCACCGCGAGGTCGAGGCCCTGGGCGACGACGACGGCGCCGAACCGCTTGCTCACCGAATGCAGCGTGAGGATTGCGGTCATGGCGCCGTGGCCATCAGGAAAGCGGCTTGAGCTTGCCGCCCAGCGGGATTTGCGGCGCCTGGGCGTTCGTGGTCACCACGAGGTCGAAGCCGCCCTCCTTCTTCACCCACTGGCCGGCGACGAGCGCCGTCTTGGTGACGTTCTTCACCGGGCCATTGCCCCATTTCACCGGACCCACCATCGTGTCGAGGCTGGTCTGGGCCATCGCGGCGACGATGTCCTTCGGGCTCTTGAGGTCCTTGGCGCGCTTCAGCGTATCGAGCGCAACTTCGAACAGCGCATGGGTGAAGCCGATCGGCTGGGTCCATGGGCGCTTCGTGGCCGCCGTGTAGGCGTCGGTCATCTCCTTCGCCGACTGACCCGTCAGGCTGGACTTGAAGGGATGGGAGGGCGTCCACCAGATTTCGGTCGTCAGCCCGTCGCCGCGGTCGCCAAGGCTGTTGATGACGGAGGGGAACAGCAGCGCCTTGCCGATGGTGACGATCTTGGGGCGGAAGTCCTGCTGGGCGCACTGGGCCCAGAAGGTCGCGAAATCCGGCGGGATCATGTTGCCGGTCACGATCTCAGCGCCGGCTTTCTTGAACGCTGAGATCTGCGCGGTGAAATCGTTCGACATGGGCTGGTAGCGGCCCGGATCGACGAGCTTGAAGCCGCTCTTGGCGAGCGCGGGCGGGAAGCCCATCTTGGGGTCGCCCCAGGCGTTGCCGTCGGCGTCGTTGGGGAAAATGCCCGCCACGACCTTGTTCGTCGGCACGCTCTCCCACAGGTTCGTGAAGGCGCCGATCACGTCCTCGAGGCCCCAGAAGAAGTGGTACGTCCAGTCGAACCCCTTGGCGGGATCGCCCTTGCGGCCGAAGAAATACGGCTGCCACGGGCAATTGGTGGTGAGGCAGGGCACTTCGTTGGCTTCCGCCTGGTCGGCCACGGGGTTGGTGGTGTCGGGCGTCGCGATGGCGGTGATGAGGTCGACCTTGTCGCCCAGGATCAGCTCGGAGGCCACTTCCGCCGCGCGGTTCGGGTTGGACTGGCTGTCCTTGACGATGATCTCCACCGGGTAGGTCACGCCGTTGTTGACGATGCCCTTGCCGATCTTCTCGCGCACCTGCTGGAGAATGAAATCGTCCGCTTCCGCAAAGCCCGCAAGTGGGCCGCTGCGGGGCGACACGAAGCCGATCCTGATCGTGCGGCTCTGGGCGCTGGCGGGCGCGGCGTGCAGCAGCGCGGGGGCGGCCGCGAGGGCGGCGGCGCCGCGCACGACGTCGCGGCGCGTCGGGGAGGCGGTGAGGAGCGTGTGTTTCGAATCCGTCATGGCGTTTTCCCTCTTCGGCTGTTTTTTTACTTGGCGTCGCGCCCGGCTTCCTTCTCCTGCGCGTTCATGCGCATCAGATGGTCGAGCACTGTCTTGCGCAGCGCGTCCTGCTGTTCGGGCGTCCAGGTCTGGAAGCCTTCCCCGCTCTTGAACCCCAGCTTGCCGCTGTCGATGAGCGCCTTCAGGTAGGGCGAGGGGCCGGGCGTGCTGTCGATGTAGGGCAGCACCTGCTCGTGAATCGCGAGGGTGAGCTCGGCGCCCACCATGTCGGCGTTCTCAAGCGGCCCCAGCACGGGCAGCCTGCGGCCGAAGCTCGCCTTCACCACCATGTCCACCGTCGCGGCGTCGCAGATGCCCTGCTCGACGATGGAGATCGCCTCGCGCCACAGAGCGTGCTGAAGCCGGTTGCCGACGAAGCCGGGCACGTCCTTCTTCACGTCCACGGCGGTCTTGCCGACGCTGGCGAGGAGCGCGATGGTCGCCGCCACGCTGGCGTCGCTCACGTTGGGCGTGCGCACCACTTCCACCAGCGGCACAAGGTAGGGCGGGTTCCACCAGTGCGTGCCCAGCGCGCGCGACTTGTCGCGCACGCGCTCCATGATCTGCGTGATGGGCATGACGGACGTGTTGGAGCACAGGATGGCGTGCGCGGGCGCGGCCGCCTCCATGTCCACGAAGATCTGCTGCTTCAGATCCATCTTTTCCGGCGCGGCCTCGAAGACGAAGTCCGCGTCCCTGCAGGCCTCGGCGAGGCTTGCGACCACGCGGATGCGGTCGCAAGCGTTCACGTCGAGGCCCATGTCGGCGAGGTTGCGCCGCACCTTGTCCACAGCGCTGGCCCGCGAGGCCTCGCTGGGGTCCGTCATCGCGACCTCATGGCCGGCGACGGCGAACACCTGGGCGATGCCGTGGCCCATGAGGCCCGCGCCTATGATTCCGATGCGAGCCTTGCTCACAGGCGCCGTGCTCATGGTTCAACCCGCTGTATAGCCGCCGTCGGCGTAGAGGATGTGGCCGGTGTAGAAGTCCGACGCGCGCGACGCCAGGAACAGCAGGGGACCCGCGAGGTCCTCCGGCTCGCCAAGGCGGCCCTTGGGCACGCGCGACAGGAAGCCTGCCCGCACCGCGTTGGCGTTCGGGTTGTCCTCGAACATCCAGGCGGTGAGCGGGGAGCGGAACACCGTCGGGGCGATGGCGTTCACGGTGATCCCCGTGGGCCCGAGCTCGCAGCCCAGCGCCTTGGTCATGCCGTCGATGGCGGCCTTGGAGGCGCAATAGGCCGTGTAGCCCGCCGGATGGCCGAGGAGGCCGCGGGCGGAGGACATCAGCACGATCTTGCCGCCGCGGCCCTGCGCGAGCATCTGCTTCGAGCAGGCTTTCGCCATCAGCCAGGACTGGGTGACGTTGGCGTCCATCACGTCGAGAAAGCGTTCGGGCGCCATGTCGACGATCTTGGCCACGTCGTTCTTGCCGGACGCGACGACGAGGATGTCGACGCCCCCGAAGCGCTTGGCGCCCGCCTCCACGATGGACTCGCAGATCGCCTCGCTGGAGGGGCGCACGTTGAGCGCCTCCACCTTGGCGCCCAGCGCCTCGCACTCGGCCGAGATGGCGTCGAGCTCGGATTTCTTGCCCGCCGTGAGGACGAGATTACAGCCCGCGCCAGCGAGAATCTTCGCCGCCAGAGCGCCGAACGCGCCGGACGCGCCGGTGATGAGCGCGGTCTTGCCCTTCACGTCAAAGAGCAGCGCTGGGTTCCTGAGCAGGTCGCTATCCATGCTGATACCCCGGCGGGTAGGGGATGCACACGATGATCGAGCAGGGATCGTTGCTGCGGTTGACGATCTGGCGCACCTCGTTGGGCGCGATGGTGCAGGAATCGAAGCGGTGCATGACCGTCTCGACGCCATCGATAATGACCGTCAGCTCGCCTTCGATCACGACATAGATCTTCTCGAAGGGCGTGGAGTCGGGGCCGGCGCCGCCGCCGGGCAGGATGTGCGACAGGCCCACCCACTGGTTCTTCGGGCCGCTCGGCTCAAAGCCCTGCAGGCGCAGGCCGACGACGCCGTGATGGTTCACGGCGTCATAGGGCTTGGCGTCTTCGTAGCGCTTGAGGTGCATCAGAACGCCTCCCCTTTTTCGATCCGGTACGCCTGGTCGGGGTTGGTGATCGCCACGAGGCGGATGATGCAGCCGTCGCCGCGATCCCAGTTCCACGGGAAGAACGCGAAGGTGACGCGCTTGCCCGTGACGGCGTCAAGGTCGCCGCCGACGTTCTCGATGCCCAGGATGCCGTTCTTGAACAGGATGCGGTGCACGGGCTCCCACTCGGGGAAGTCGTCCTTCCAGTCGCGGCCGCCGGACCATTCCTTGTATTCCTGCGCCAGGTGGGGCAGCAGCGGGCCGTTGCGGTGCGGGCCGATGGCGGTGGCGAGCGGGTGGTCGTTGGCCTGCGTGTCGTGGCCGACGACCTTCACTTTCTTTTCCACGAACCAATGGCCCGCGGAGGCGACGAAGCCCGGCGCCTTGGCGAAGTAATCCTCGTTATCTTCATAAATGTGGTGCCAGCCGGTGTTGACGATCACCACGTCGCCCGGGCGCACGATCTTGCCGGCGGCCTTTTCGAGATCGTCATAGGTGATCGATTCCCACTGCTTTTTTGGCAGCGAGATCACGATGCCGGAGCCGAAGAAGTGCGGCAGCGGCACTTCGTCGATGAAGGGCGTGCCGGCCACCACGTGCGCGGGCGCGTCGATGTGGGTGGTGTTGTGCATGCTGGTCGTGATGCGCTGCGAGAGAACGCCGGACTTCGCCATATAGTGGATGCGCTCGATCTTCACGTCTTCGAAATAGGGCCAGTTCGGCGACTGGTATCCGAAGCGATGCGAAAGATTGTAGAATTTGAGCCCCATGGCGTTGTCGAGATTGTCCTCGAATTCAATGCCGCGAACGGTGATGGTCATGTCGACCCCTCCCTGAAAATTTGTGACGGCTCGCGCCGGTTCCCGTGGCGCGAGGATCATGATACGATATGGGTGTATCACGAAACGGTCAATAGCCGTGGCGGAGCGCCAGCGCCCTGCGGGATGGAAGCACATGAACGTCGTCGACACGCGCAAACTTGCGGAACCGGACCTGGCCGAGGACCGTGCGGGCGGCATCCAGGTCATCGCGCGCGCCGCGAGCGTGCTGCGGGCGCTTGAATCGCATCCCGAGGGCCTGAGCCTCGGGCAGATCGCCAAGAGCGTCGGGCTGGCGCGCTCCACCGTGCAGCGCATCGTGAGCGCCCTTGCGGCGGAGGACTTTCTCATCGCCGCAGGGCCCGGCGGGGGCGTGCGCATCGGGCCCGGGCTGGCGCGGCTGGCGCAATCGGTGAACTCGAACGCGGTCGAGATGGTGCGGCCGTACCTGCGCGCGCTGGGCGAGGAGGTCGAGGAGACGGTGGACCTTGCGACGCTGTCGGGCGGCTCGGTGGTCTTCATGGACCAGGCGCCCGGCAAGCGCAGGCTCATCGCGCTGTCGGCCATCGGCGAACGGTTTCCGCTGCACTGCACGGCGAACGGCAAGGCGGTGCTGGCGTGCTTCGCGCCGGAGGACGCGGCGGAGTTGATCGACAAGAGCCTCAGCGAACATCCCGGTTATCCGCTGCGCAACCGCCGCGCGCTGCTGCGCGAGATCGAGACCGTGCGGCAGACGCACCTGGCCTATGACCTTGGCGAGCACGGCGACGGCATCAGCGCCATCGGCACGGCGTTCCTCGACGTCTTCGGCCGCCCGCTCGCGGTGTCGATCCCTGCGCCCAGCGCCCGTTTCGACGAGCACAGGAAGCTGCTGGCCAAGAGCCTTCTGGCGTTCCGCGAGCGCGTGAAGCCGCTGCTGACGCGCTAAGCCGCCGTCTCGCAGGTCCGCTTTCCCGGACGCTAAGCGATCCGGGATCCAGGGGCGGCACGCTCAGTCTAGCGGCTCTGGGTCCCGGGTTCGCCCTGCGGGCGCCCCGGGAAAGTGGAGTTTCGTTCGGCCAGACCCTGCGCCCGGACATACCGCAAACCCTGATGAAGCCCGCTTTCCCGGACGCGAAGCGATCCGGGATCCAGGGGCGCGCGCTCCGTATGGAGGCTC
>JAQGJX010000219.1 GCA_028290405.1 Hyphomicrobiales bacterium | reverse complement strand
GAAGCGGCCTCGGCGGCCGTGTGGCTGCATGGCGCGGCGGCGCGCGCGTTCGGCCCCGGGCTCATCGCCGAGGACCTGCCGGAGCGCATGCCCGCGGCCTTCGCGGCGGCGGGCTGCGCGTAGGCTGCTCAGGGCCGCGCGAACTCTTCGCGGGTCCACTTGCCTGGATGGCGGTTGGGGACGCTGCGCAGCTCCGCGATGGTCTTGCAACCGAGCTGGCCCATGGTGGAGCGGAACTCCTCCGTCAGCAGGTCGATGAGATGCGCCGGGCCTTCCGGCCCCAGCGCTCCCAGGCTCCACAGGAAGGCCTTGCCGACGAAGGCGGCGTCCGCGCCCAGCGACACGGCCCGCGCCGCGTCCAGCCCGCTGCGCACGCCGCTGTCCAGAATCAGGGCGCACTTGCCCCCCACGGCGCTGGCGATGGCGGGCAGCACGTCGATGGAGGAGGGGAGGCCCTCGATCTGGCGACCGCCGTGATTGGTGACGAACAGGCCGTCGATGCCCATCGCGACCGCGCGCTCGGCGTCCTCAGGATGCAGAACGCCCTTCAGCACCAGCGGCCCGCGCCACAATTCGCGGTATTTGGCGATCTCGTCCCAAGTGAACGCGCCGCCGGACTCCCGGCGGATGAAGGCCGCCGACTCGTCGAGGTTCGTGTTCGGCGGCATGTAGGGCGTCAGCGACGCGAAGCGCGGGATGCCGTTGCGCGCCAGAGACGTCAGCCACGCGGGCGACGACAGCGCGTCCATGCGCAGGCGCATGTTGAGTTTGAACGGATTGGCGATGCCCGACTTCACCTCGCGCGGACGCGTGGTGCGGATGGGCGTGTCGATGGTGAGCACCAGCACGCGCACCCCCGCCGCGGCGGCCCGCCGCGTGAGGTCGAGGCCGATCTTGTGCTCGTTGTTGGCGAACCGGTAGAGCTGGAACCAGAGCACGTCCGGCGCCATTTCGGCCGCCTGCTCGACGGTGACGCCCGACAGCACGCCCAGCGTGTAGGGCACCCGCGCGGCCTGCGCGGCTTTGGCCAGGTAGGTCTCGGCGCCCGGGAAAGCCGTGCCCGGACCGCCGATGGGCGAGATGCCGATCGGGGCCGAGAAGACCGAGCCGAAGAGTTCGCCCGTCACCGCAGGGGGCTTGGCCACCAGACCATAGCGGGGCACGAGTTCGACATGGTCGAGCGCCGACCAGTTGCGGTCGACCCCGCCGCCGGCGCCTGCGCCGCCGTCCATGTATTCGAACGCGAAGTTCGGCATGCGCCGCCTCGCGCGGGCGCGCAGGTCGAGCGCCGTGGGGTAGCGGGCGTGCAGGGCGCGCTTGCGCTCCATATCCGCGCCAACAGGCGCCTGCGGACCCTTCATGCGACTCTCCCCCCGCGTCAGTGAAACTGATCTGGGTCATGGCTACAACCTGATGGCCATGGAATGCAAACGCTTGTCGCCACGCGCGCCGCAGGCCCCGCCATGACGACGCTTCGCGACGGCGACCGGGCAGCGCGCGAACCTTTGGATTTTGAGCGCGCCGCAATACAAGCTAGCTTACGGGCGCAGCGCGCATCACGTTCAACATGCACAAACAGGGTGGAGATCGACCATGGCGAAACAGATGAAGCTCGCCGCCTATTTCAATCCGACGGGCCATCATGTGGCGTCCTGGCGCCATCCCCGCGCGCAGCGCGACGCGAACGTCAACATCGAGCACTACGTCGAGATCGCCAAGACCGCCGAGCGCGCCAAGTTCGACATGATCTTCCTGGCCGACGGCAACGCCACCCGTGAAGCGCATATGGACGCGATCTCGCGCTCCGTGCAGTTCATCGCGCATTTCGAGCCGCTGACGCTGCTCTCCGCGCTCGCCATGGTGACCAAGAACATCGGCCTCACCGCCACCGCCTCCACCACCTATCAGGAGCCCTACAACCTCGCGCGCAAGTTCGCCTCGCTCGACCACATCAGCCATGGCCGCGCGGGCTGGAACCTCGTGACGTCCGGCCAGACCGCCGAGGCCGCCAATTTCGGCCGCGACGGCGTGCTGGACCACGCCGAGCGCTACGGCCGCGCGCGCGAGTTCGCGAAGGTCGTGCAGGGCCTTTGGGACAGCTGGGACGACGACGCCTTCGTGCGCGACGTGGACAGCGGGCTCTACTTCGACCCCGAGAAGATGCACTACCTCGATCACAAGGGGCCGCACTTCAAGGTGCGCGGACCGCTCAACGTGCCGCGCCCCATCCAGGGCTATCCGGTGATGGTTCAGGCCGGCGCGTCCGACGAAGGCCGCGAGCTTGCGGCGGAATTCGCCGAGGCGATCTTCTCGCCCCACCTCACCATTCCCGACGCCAAGGCCTATTTCAACGACGTGAAGGGGCGCATGCAGCGCTATGGCCGCGACCCCGACCACCTGAAGATCCTGCCGGGCCTCAGCGTGGTGGTGGCGGAGAGCGACGACAAGGCGGCGGAGGATTTCGACCGCCTGCAATCGCTCATCCACCCCATCGTGGGCCGCGAAATCCTTTCCACCATGCTGGGCGGGATCGACCTTTCGCCCTATCCGCTGGATGAGCCGCTGCCCGATCCGCTGCCGCCCACCAAGAGCAGCAAGGGCCATTTCGACAGCATCGTCGCCATGGCGCGCCGCGAGAACCTGACCATCCGCGAACTCGGCGCCCGCTGCGCCGGCGCGCGCGGCAAGAACTCCATTCACGGCAGCCCCAAGAAGGTGGCCGACTACATGGAGGAATGGTTCTCCAACCAGGCGTGCGACGGCTTCTGCGTGCTGCCGCCCTATATTCCCGGCCAGCACGACGACTTCTGCAACATGGTGATCCCCGAGTTGCAGAAGCGCGGCGTGTTCCGCAAGGAATACGAGGGCGCGACGCTGCGCGAGAACCTCGGCCTGCCGCGCCCGCCGAGCCGTTACGCCCGCCAGCGCGCGGCCGAATAGGCGCTTCCTACTCGCCCATGGCGATGCGCGCTTCCTCGGCGAGATCCCGGGGAAGCGACACCGTCTTGGCGATGGCGGCCTGCACCTCCTCGCCCGTGGCGGGGATGATGTCATGATCGCGCTTCTTGGCCGCCGCGAGGAAGTCGGGGCTCACGATCATGGCCTGGAAGGCCTTGCGCAGCGCCGCCACGCGCTCGTCCGGCGTGCCGGGCGGGGCGAAGATCGAGCGGCCCACCAGGGCCGACGACGAGATGAACTCGAAGATCTGCCGCTCGCGCTCGTTGCGGGCCATGTCGAGCAGCAGCGGCGTGTTGGGCAGGCTCGGGTCCTTCTTCAGGTTCACCTGCACCACGTGCACGAACTTGCCGTCCGCGACGTCCTTCGCGCGGGTCTGCGTCCAGCCCACAAGCGAGCCGCTGCGGCCGTGGATCTCCCGCCGGTCCATGGCGAGCGTCATTTCGCCCATGGCCTGATAGCCGCCGACGATGCGGTATTTCGTGCCGAACAGATTGTTCAGAAGGCTTGGCAACTGATGGGTGATGGAGCCGCGTCCGGTTGAGCCGAGAATGACTTCCGCCGTCTTGGCGCCTTCCACGGTGGTGGCGGGCGCATCGCCGTTCACCGTCATGGTGCTGGTGATCATGCTCATCACGCCGATGTACTTGAACTTCGACATGTCGAACTTGATGCCGTCGGGCTTCAGCACCTGCTCGATGGGCAGGGTCTCGTGCACGGTCGCCAGCACGCTGCCGTCCTGCGGGGCGATGTTGGCCATGTGGTTGGCCGCCAGCACGCCGCCCGCGCCCGGCATGGTCTGCACGATGAGCTTGGGATTGCCGGGGATGTGCTGGCCGATGAACTCGGCCACGAGTTGCGCATAGGTCGTATAGGTGCTGGCGGGCCCGGTGCTGGTGATGATGCGGATCGTCTTGCCGGCGTAAAAGTCCGAGATGGCGTCCGCGCGCGCGGCGGCGGCGAAGGTGACCGACAGGCTGACTGTGCATGCCGCGCGCGCAAGCGCCCGTAGCCCAATGCCCGCGAAGCTCTCAATCATGGCGTCCTCCCTGCAGGCGCGCCGATTGTTCCGGCGCTGTCCCTTGCGCGACCCTCTTGGCCGAGGTCTTGTTTCGCGCATCCCATCCTAGGGTCGTTCGGGCGTCGTGAGAAGCGCGTCTTCAGTCGGCGACCGCATAGAGGCGCACGGCGATGATGGCGAGCAGCACCAGAAAGACTTTCCAGGCCTGCGCGCGCGATGCAGGGTCGCGGCGGCGAAACCAGCGATAGACGCCCGCAGCCAGCGCGGCGAAAACGATGGCGCCAAGCAAAGGGGCGACTTCGTCCAGAATGTCCATGGGCCCCTCGGCTGACGTCGCCCGGCGGGCTGTCCCCGACAAGTCTATCCGTAGGTCTGACGTCCGCCCCTGCGTGGAAATACCGGTCAGGCGTTGCGAATATACGCAGTCCCCGAATATCCTATCATCTCTCCTTGCAACGCGAGGAGTTCAGCCATGGGTCCTTCATTCGAGAAATTCGTTCCCGTGCTTCATGGGCGCGGCCATGCGCCCCAGTCCGGCCCTCGCGGTGAGGCGTGGGCGTGGGCGTTCCACGCTTTGGGGGCGCTGGTGGTCGCGGCGGCTTTCCTGCTGGTCCCTCCGTCGGTCGCGCTCAGCGCCGTCGCGCCCGCGTTCCTTCTGATCGGCGCAAGCCTGGCGGCCTATGCATGGGCCACGGGCCAGCCGGTGCGGACCGAAGGGGTCTCCGCGTGGGACCTGGCGGGCCTCTACGTGTTCCTGGGGTTCATCGCCATGGGGCTGGCGAACCCTGACCATGTCGCGCACCTGTTCTGAGGCGCGCGCAGACATAGGGGTTCGACGGCGCATCGGCTGCGCCGTCGGTGCGTCTGGTCGCCCGCGGGCTCGCTCAGGTCTTGCGGCCTGAGGAATCCACCGTGAGGCTGCCGCCCTTGCCCTGGGCCTGCTTGTAGGCGGAGCCGCCGCTCTTGGCCGCCTTGTCGGCCTTGGGCTTCTTCGCTTCCTTGTTGCTCTTCGCCTGACCCTTAGCCATGTCGCTGCTCCTTTGAGGGAAACGACACGATAGCACCAAGCTGGCGCGCGGTCTGCCGCCTTCTGGAGCGTACGCTCTCGACCTGCGCGCGCGCTCGCGGCATGATGCCTTGCGAGTTGCTGACGTTCCCAAGGCGCATAGGGAGAAGGCCATGAACGGCGATTTCGTCTGGTACGACCTGATGACCACGAGCCCCGCTGACGCGCAGGCTTTCTACGGCGCCGTCCTGGGTTGGACCGCGCAGGAGTCCGGCGTCGCGGGCATGACGTACAACGTGCTCTCCGTAGGCGAGACGGGGTTTGGCGGCGTGATGGCCCTGTCGGCGGAAGCGCTGGCCGGCGGCGCGCGGCCGGGCTGGCTTGGCTACATCGGCGCGAGCGACGTGGACGAGTCCGCGACGCGCGTGAAGCAGGCGGGCGGCACGGTGCATCGCCCGCCGCAGGACATTCCCGGCGTGGGGCGCTTTGCGGTGGTGGCGGACCCGCACGGCGCGGTGTTCATGCTGTTCAAGGGCGCGGGGCCCATGCCGCCGCCGCCGGCCGACCCGAACGCTCCCGGCCTTCCCGGCTGGCGGGAGCTGCACGCGGGCGACGGCGTGAGCGACTTTGATTTCTACTCGGGGCTCTTTGGCTGGACCAAGGATCAGGCCATGGATATGGGCCCGATGGGCGTCTACCAGATCTTCGCCATCAATGGCGTCGCGCGCGGCGGCGTCATGACGAAGACAGCCGAAATGCCCGCGCCAGCGTGGATCTATTACTTCAACGCCGACGAGATCGACGATGCCGCCGGCCGCGTGACGGCCAACGGCGGAACGATCCTCAACGGCCCCCATGAAGTGCCGGGCGGCATGTGGATCGTGCAGTGCCTGGACCCGCAGGGCGCGCTGTTCGCGCTCGTCGGGCCCCGGCGTTGAAAGGCGGGGCTGGCGCGCCTCAGGCGGCGCGCTGGCCCGCGCAATAGAGACCCTGGTCGTCGCGGGCGACCTCGCCGCGCAGGCGCATGGCTTCCAACTCGCGCACGATCTCCCGGCCGTCGCGGCTGCCGGTCGCCGCCATCAGCTCTTCGAAGTGCTTCGGCCCGTCCGCCAGGGCGGCCGCGAGAGACGCGAAACGCTTGCCAGGGTAGGTGGGCGCGGCGGGCGCCGACCGGTCCATCGTGCCCGCCTTGCCGAAGGGCCACGTGCAATCATACCCGGCCTTGCTGCCCGTGCGCGCGCCGTCCAGCGAAGGATCGAGCGGCGACAGCTTCACGTCGCTGATGATGAGCAGGTCCTTGGCGGGCTGGAAGCGCGTGGCGAGCGCCCATTCCGCTTCGTTGTCGTTGAAGATGTTGATGTCGGGGTCGTAGACGAAGAGGTTCTTCACGCCCACGCAGCCCAGCACGGCCGCCAGCGCGGCGCGCGCCTCGCCGGGAACGCGCTGGCGCAGCGACACGCGCACGTTCAGCGAGCCCGCCGCCGCCACCGGCGCATAGACCGCGACCGGCTCGCGCACGGCCATCTTCAGGGCGCGCCAGCAGTTCAGCTCGGTGCGCAGGGCCTCGAGCTGCGAGGTGTCGGTGCGGGCGAGGTCGCGGCCGCTGATCGTGATGGTCTGGAACAACGCGTCGGTGCGGCGCGTGATCGCCGTGACGTGGAAAACCGGGTTCTTCTTCAGGCCGCCGTAATAGCCCAGGTATTCGCCATAGGGGCCTTCGGGCTCGACGTAGCCGTGCGGGTCGAGCCAGCCCTCCAGCACCACTTCGGCGTCAGCCGGCACCATTACGTCGATGGAGACGCATTTCACCACGGGCAGGGGCGCGGCGCGCAGATTCGCCATAAGCTGCAATTCGTCGATCGGCACCGACATGGTGGCGGTCACCATGTCCACCGGATGCGAGCCGATGACGAAGGCGACCGGCACGCGCTGCTTTTGCGCGCTGGCGCGTTCATAGATCACGCGCAGGTCGCTCGGCGCGTTCAGGTCGACGCCGGTTTCGGCCTTGCCCCGCAGCATCAACCGGCGCAGGCCGCAATTGGTGAAGCCGGTCTGCGGATCGTTCGCGAAGTCGATGGCGGCGGAGATGTAGGGCGCGCCATCCGCGCCGTGTTGCAGATGGACGGGAAACGAGGTGACGTCGATCTCGTCGCCGGTCAGGACCACCTGCTGCGCGGGCGCCTCGGCGCGCGAGACTTCGATGACGGGCTGCTTGGCGTCGAGCCTCTTCATCAGTTCGCCGAGCAGCTCGTGGGGCTGCACCCCGAAGGCCTGCGCGATGCGGCTGCGCGAACCGGCGATGTTGCCGGCGAGCTCCTGCCGCTCAGGGCCGGCCTGTTTGAACCAGATGGCCTTCTCGGTGTCCGCCAGCGCCTGCGCGACGTCGGCGAGATCGATGGGCTCCTCGTGGACGATGACCTCGCCGGTGGCGATCAGCTCCTCCACGAACGTGCGCATGCGGAAGGCGTCGAAATCGATCTTGGCGGCGTCGGCGCTCACCGGCGATGCGGGCTTGTTCATGGTTTCCTCCCGGCGCCGTTGCGGCGCACGATGATGTTGTTTGCAGTCATTATGGCCCGCGCGCCAGGCTGCGACAAGCGCAAGGCGCGCGTGCGTTCCCGCTCCGCGCGCCTGCTTTTTTATCAAGCTTGGTTCGTCAGCCCTGCTTCTCGATCTTCGAGATGCGGACGTATTCGCCCCACACGTCGACGTCCTTCACCAGCCGCGCCTGCGCTTCGTCGGGCGTGGAGATCAGCGGGTCGCCGCCGAACCTGTTCAGGAACGCCTTGGTCTCGTCGGACGACGTGACCTGGTTGAACAGCTTGTTGAGCTGGTCGATGATGGGACGTGGCGTGGCGATGGGCGCCTGGGCGGACCACCAGCCGGTCTGGTCCATGCCCACGACGCCCGATTCCGCCATCGTGGGCAGTTCGGGATTGGCCGCAAGGCGTTGTCCGGTGCTGACGGCGAGAATGCGCAGGCGTCCCTCGCGCGCCTGCGCCAGCGAGAACACCGGGTCCTGAATGCCGTAGTCGATGGCGCCGCTGGCCATGTCGTTCAGGGAATCGGGCGCGTTCTTGTAGATGACCTCCACGGCTTTCACGCCCGTGATCGCCTTGTACATCTCGCCCATCACGGTGCCGGACGCGGCGGCCGAAGCGTAGGTGGCCTTCTCGCCCTTTTCCTTCAGGTAGGCGGTGAGTTCGTTCACCGTCTTCCAGGGCCGCTTGGCGTCCACCACCAGCATGAAGGGTTGCCGGTTGATGGTGGCGATGACCTGGTAGGCCTTGACGATGTCCACCGTGGGGTTCTTGAACAGGTGCATGTTGGCGGCCATGGAGCTGCCGGAATGCACGAAGATCGTATAGCCGTCCGGCTTGGCGCGGGCGCAATACTCGGTCGCGATCATGGCGTTGGCGCCGGCGCGGTTTTCCACGATCACGTTGCGGCCCAGCAGCGGACGCATCCGCTCCGCGTAATAGCGCACGATCACGTCCGCGCCGCTGCCCGGCGGAAAGGCGCACACGAAGCGCACGTCCTGCGACGGGTAGGCCGATTGCGCATGGCCGATGGAGGGCGCCGCCAGCGTCGCCGCAGCCCCAAGCATCGCGTGGCGTCTCGTGAGATTCATGCCTGTCCTCCCATGAACGCGGCAGCTCTCCGGCGCCGCGTTATCGCAGGCACGATAGCGCAGGATTCATGCAGCGTTCAAGGCGCTATTATTGCGGCGTCAGCCCACCGGCGCGGATGTAGTCGACCCAATCCACGAGGTCCTTCTCCAACCGCGCCTGGCCGACTTCGGGGGTCGACGCCCACGCCTCGCCGCCGAACGCCTCCAGGAATTCCTGCGCGTCCTTCGTCTCCAGCACCTGGTTGAACCATGCGTTGATCTGCCGGACGATGGGTTCTGGCGTCTGCATCGGCACCATGGCGGCGAACCAGCCCTGCAGGTCCATGGGGTAGCCCAGCTCCGTCATGGTGGGCACGTCGGGCGTGGACTTCATGCGTTCGCCGGTGGCCACCGCCAGCAGCCGCAGATTGCCCTTGCGGGATTCCTGCATGCTGATTTGAGGGTCATGCAGGCCATAATCCACGCGGCCCGTCTCCATCTCCTTCAGCGAATCCGGCCCCATGCGATAGCGCACCTCGACGGCGCTCAGGCCCGCCTTCTGGGCGTAGAGCGCGCCGAGGATGACGCCTGAATTGGCCGTGGTGGCGTAGGTCGCCTTGTCGCCCTTCGCCTTCATGGCCTCGGTCAATTCCGCCAGCGTCTTCCACGGCGACTTCGTGTGCGCGGTGACGAAGAATCCCTGCCGGTTGATGGTGGCCGCGATGCGCACCTGCTTGGCCGCGTCGATGGGGTTGTTCTTGATGAGGTGCTGGTTCGACGCGACCGTGTTGCCGGCGTGAACGAAGATCGTGTGCCCGTCAGGCTTGGATCGGACCATCTGCTCGGCGGCGATGTTGCCGCCGGCGCCCGGCACGTTCTGAACGATGACCGTGCGCCCCGTGAGCGGGCGCACCTTCTCGCCAAAGTAACGCACGATCACGTCGGCGCCGCTTCCCGCCGGAAAGGCGCACAACAGCACGATGTCGCGCGAGGGATATGTCTGGGCGCCAGCCGCCGTGACGCTTGCGGCGCATGATAGCGCGAGCGCGGCGGCGGCGCGCGAAAGTCTGCCCAGCGAAACATGGCGCATGACGTCCTCCCATCCGGGCCGCGTCTTGTAGCGCCGCCCGGCGGCATACTTCCATCCGCGCAGCGTGTGCGCAAGCGGGATGTTGGCCCTAGCGGCCCCGGCCGCGGCCTGAGCTCAGCTCGAGCCGCTCACGCTGGAGGACGCGCGCCTGCGTGCCGCAATCCTTCGTGGCCGTCGTCATCGAGTAGAGCCACGGCGCGTCGCCCACGTCCTGGAAGTTGCGGCTCTGCGCCGTCTCGTCCAGCAGCGAAGGATAGGCGATCACCCGGCCGTTGCAGGGCATGTTGTGGATCGTGTCGCCGGCGCGCAGGAGTTGCGGCGCAGACCACGTCTTCAGGTCGCCGGAGGTCGCGTAATAGAATCCGCTGGATTTGAAGCGTCGGTCCACCTTGTTGGCCATCCACACGGCGATCCATTGGTTGCTGGGACGGTGGCGCACGATGGAGCCGACCGCGAACAGGAAGGGCTCGATGATCTTGCAGGGCCGGGGCTGCGCAAGCGTCATGGTCGCATAGGGATCGTCGTACCTGATGGTGAAGTCCTGGCCGTCGAACGCGCGCCAGGAGCCGCTGTCGTTGGGGGTCGCGGTGCGGAAGAGGCAGATTCCATAAGGCTGGCCGGCCCACCCCGTGGTGGCGGCCATGAAGTATTTATAGGGCCCGTCGGACACGATGTTGGACGGGTTGAAGAAGCCGCGATGGCGCCCCTGGCCGGCGTCCTGGCGTTGCGGAATGGAGGCGACGACAAGCGGCCTGTCGGGCTGGAACGAGCGTCCGCCGTCGCGCGAGGAATAGGCGAGCACCGTGTTGTGCCAGCAGCCCAGATACGTCCCGATGGGGCAGCGGCCGTGATCCTCGCCATGATACTCATGATGGACAAGCGCCTTGATGTTAACGCCGTCGTCCGTCCACGGAGAGCCCAGATAGCGCCTGTCGTTGTAGAGCGCCGGGTCGCCCTGCAGCCCCGAGTTCAGCACGATGGCGCAGTCGATCTTAACTTGCCCAAGGGTGGGGCCGCGCAGCGTCCGGTTGACGTAATGCAGCGCGAACATCACCACGCCTCCGTCCACGGCGCGAAAGGCGGTGGCGGGAATGTCCGGCGTGTCGATGGGCTGGCAGGCGTCGCGGGCGGAGTCGTAGACGACCTCCGGCGTGCGCGTGGCGAACCGCAGCGTCGGCCCGGTTTGCGCGCCCGCTTGGGCCGGGGCCAGCATCAACGCGAGGAGCGCAGCCGCGCCACGGTGAAACGCCATCATCGCTCTCCACGCCGACATGAACGCGGCCTTATACGCGTGCGCGTCGCGGCGGCCGAGCTTCCCCGCTCAAGCTGGTTAAATCCGGCTTGCAGAAACCCGAAGCATCGGCGCGGCTGCATCTTTCCGAACGAGGGCGGCGCGCTAGTTTCATCAAGCGCGCCAGTACGGCGTGTTCGCTTTGCGTAACAGGAGCGCCATGCCCGACGTCCAGCCGCAAGTTGAAAGCTCCGCGAGCGACGGCGCTGCGATCCTCACCCTGCGCGGCGACTGGATCGCACGTCATTCCAGCGCCCTGGAGCGCCTCGCCGCCTGGCGTCCGCAAGCGGCGTCCAGCCTTCGGGTGGACGTGAGCCGCATCGACAGCCTCGACACCTACGGCGCGTGGTCGATCGAAAGCATTCGCCGCGCCGCGAGCCAGAGCGGGGCGCCGGCTGAGATCGTGGGCGTGCGCGATCGTCATGCGAGCATCCTGCGCAGCCTGGGACGCATCGATCTCGCGCCCGCGCCCCCTGCGCGCGCCACGGTCGTCGACCCGCTGGCTCGGACGGGCGACGCGCTTCTGGCGGCGCTGGATTACCTGCTGGCGCTGGCTTCGCTGCTGGGGCGCCTTGTCATAAGCTTCATGCAGGTCCTCGCGCATCCTTCGCGTCTGCGCTGGATTTCGGTCGTGCACCACATCGACCGCGTGGGCCTGCGCGCCGTGCCGATCATCGCGCTCATGACGTTTCTGATCGGCTGCATCATCGCCCAGCAGGGGTTCTTTCACTTCCGTCGCTTTGGCGCGTCCGATTACGTCGTGGATCTGGTGACCATTCTCGTTCTGCGCGAGATCGGCGTGCTCCTTGTGACGATCATGATCGCCGGGCGCTCGGGCAGCGCCTATACGGCCGAGGTCGGCTCCATGAAGATGCGCGAGGAAATCGACGCCTTGCGCACCATGGGGCTCGATCCGGTGGACATCCTTATCCTGCCGCGCGTTCTGGCGATCACCATAGCGGCGCCGATGCTCACGCTTCTGGGCATGATGGCCGCGATGGTGGGGGCGGGGTTCGTCGCCGCGACGTATGGCGACATGAGCGCAGCTATTTACATGGAGCGCCTGCGGGAGGCGGCCACCTCGAACGACTTCCAGGTCGGCATGATCAAGGCGCCTGTCATGGCGCTCATTATCGGGACTGTCGCGGCGCTTGAAGGCTTGCGGGTGCAGGGCAGCGCTGAATCGCTGGGGCTTGGCGCCACGTCCTCCGTGGTGAAGTCCATCTTCCTGGTCATCGTGCTGGACGGCGTCTTCGCGATCATCTTCGCATGGGTGGGCATGTGATGGCCGCGCCCGCGATCCGAATCGACCATCTCTCCGTGCGGCTCGGCGGCCGCGAGGTCATCCGTGACCTGTCGCTCACCGTCGACAGCGGGGAGATCGTCGGCCTCATCGGCGCGTCCGGCAGCGGCAAGACCGTGCTGCTGCGCACTATGCTGGGGCTGGTCCCCATGAGCGGCGGCTCGGTGGACATCCTCGGCGCCCGCTTGCGGGACGCCACCCAGGACGACGTGCGCCTGATGGGGTGCCGCGTCGGAATGCTGTTCCAGCACGGCGCCTTGTTCTCCTCGCTGAGCGTGCGGGAGAACGTCGAGTTTCCCATGCGCGAATATCTTGAGGGCTCCGACCGCATGTTCCGCGAGATCGCGCTCGCCAAATTGCAGATGGTTGGCATTGCGCCTGCGGACGCCGACAAGCTGCCCTCGGAGCTTTCAGGCGGGATGACCAAGCGCGTGGCGCTCGCCCGGGCGCTCGCGCTCGATCCGGAGCTTGTGTTCCTCGACGAGCCGACCTCCGGGCTAGACCCCATCGCGTCGCGCGATTTCGATGCGCTCATCAAGACGCTGCACGGCACGCTGGGACTGACGGTGTTCATGATCACCCATGACCTGCACACCCTGCGGGCGATCTGCGGACGCGTGGCGGCGCTGTACGAGGGGACCATCGTGGCGGACGGGTCGTACGAATCCGTCAGCCGCTCGCAACATCTGTGGCTCAGGGATTATTTTCGCGGCGAGCGCGCCGTTGAAGCGGAGGGATGGCGCTGATGGAAGTCAAGGCCCGCTACGTCGCCGTCGGTCTTTTCACGCTGGTCGTCGCGGTGGCGGCGCTGTTGAGCGCGCTCTGGCTGCGGGGCACGGGCTCGCTTGGCGCGCAGCGGCAGGTGGACGTGCTGTTCGCCACGCAGGCGCCTGGGCTGCGCGTAGGCGCGCCAGTCTCCTTCAACGGCGTGCGCGTGGGCGAGGTGCAGCGGCTTTCGTTCGATGCGCGGCATCCCGCAGGCCTGCGCGCGCGGCTGTCGGTGAGCGCTGACGCCCCGTTGAGCGCGTCGACGCAAGTCAGCCTTGATACGCAAGGCCTCATGGGCTCCACCGTCGTGTCGCTCAGCGGCGGGGAGGGCGCGCCGCTTGCGGCGCCGCGCGACGGCGGCCCCGTCGTGCTGAATGCGCCCGGCGCCCGCTCGCTGACCGAAGAGGCGCGCCGGACCCTGTCGCAGTTTCAGGAAATCCTGGGTGACAACGCCGATCCGGTGCGCGAGGTGGTGGCGAACATCCAGAGCTTCTCGGCCGCGCTCGCGCGCAATTCCGACAAGGTGGATACGATCCTGTCCGGCCTCGAGCGCATGACCGGGGGGGCGGACGAGAAGAAGGAAGCGGGCGCGTTCGATCTCGTCCTGCCGCAGCCCTTTGAGGGGCTGGCGCTCAAGGGCGAGGCGCAGCTCATCGTAGCGGACCCCACGGTCGAGTTCTCGCGCGACACGCAACGCTTTCTGCTCCGCAAGCCCGACGGGCAGGTGACGATGCAGACGGGGCGCTGGGCCGACAGCATCCCCAAGCTGGTGCAGCGCAAGGTGCTCCAAGTGTTCGACGGGCTCGGCTACAGGTTCGCCAGCCCGCCCACCGAGGGGCTCAACGCCGACCTTCAGCTCATGCTGGAAGTGCGCCAGTTCGAAGTCGAGGAGCAGACGCGCAACGCGGTCGTTGAACTTGCCGCGCGGCTCGTCGGCAAGGACGGCAAGGTGATCGACGCGCGCGTCGTCGCCGCCAGGGAGCCGGCGAAGGAGATGGACGGAGCGCCTGCCGCGCAGGCCATGACGGCGGCTTTCATCGCGGCCGCCCGCGACCTGATCGGCTGGTATGGCGCCGCCGCCGCCAAGGCCGACCAGGCTCAGGCTCAGTAATGCTGACGCCATATAAACAGCGCCCCATTTTTCATCGTCTCGACGCATTCCGGCGCCAGGCGTAGTCTTCCAGAGCCGACAACAGGAGGCTCACATGCGCAAGTCGATCATCATGTTCGCGTCTCTGGCGACGCTGGCGTTGTTTACGGGCCCGGCGTCCGCGACGACCATGACCGACCAGGGAGTGAAGAACACCTGCGGGAAGGGACTTCAGACGGGCAGCGTGGGAGACACCACGGCGTTCGGGTGCGACAAGAAATGCGGCGCGCGATACTGCACCTATAATTGCTGTAGCGGAAGCAAGTGCGGCGAGCAGGGTTGCCACGGGCATGTGGTGGGCCGGGTCGTGGGCGGGACAAGCCGCCTGCCATTGCCGCCCGCCGTGGTGCGGATGATCAAGGCGGCCGAGCACGGCAAGCCGGGCTCCACCATGCCTGCGCACGCGCTTAAACGCCGCTGAAGGAAGCGCGAGAACGCAGGGAACCTCGGCCGTTTTCCTGCGTTCTCGGTTATCGCACCTTCCAAGGGGGCACGGGCGCGGAGGAGGATCAGATGACCACCTTCGATCAGCGCGAGCAGGCTTTCGAGCGCAAGTACGTCCACGATGAAAGGCTGAGTTTCGAAGCGCACGCCCGGCGCAACAAGCGGCTTGCGCTCTGGGCGGCCGAACTCATGCGCCTGCCCGAACCCGAAGCGCAGGAGTACGCGGCCAGCCTGCTGCGCATCGGCGCTTTACGCGGCGACGAGGGCGTGTTCGCCGCCGTGCAGGCGGATCTGCAACACGCGCGCATCCCCATGTCGGACCATCGCATCCGCCGCCGCATGGACGAACTGCTGGCGTAAGCGCCTAGCCGCGGACGCCTTTCCCGCAGGAGCCAATGGAGCGCTCCCATGTCCAGCGTTCACCTGAGTTACCACACCGACGACGCCCAGCGGCTCGCCATTCGCCACCTCACGCTCGCCGACGTCCGCTGGGCGCTGCGCAAGGGGGTGGAGGATTTCTGGGCCATGCCCTCGCACATCGTGTTTCTGGCGCTGATCTATCCGATCGCCGGATTGTTCCTGGCGCGGCTCACCTACACCTACAACATCATCCCGCTGCTGTTTCCGTTGATGGCGGGCTTCGCGCTCATCGGCCCGTTCGCCGCCGTCGGGCTTTACGAACTCAGCCGACGCCGCGAGCAGGGCCTCAGCGTCGGCTGGCGCGAGGGTCTTGGGGTGTTCCGCTCGCCGGGGCTGGGCGCTCTGCTCGGGCTGGGCGTCGTCCTCGCGTTCATCTTCATTGCCTGGCTGCTGACCGCGCAATCGCTTTACGCCACGCTGTTCGGGCTGGAGCCGCCGGACTCCCTTGCGAGCTTCCTGAACGACGTCTTCACCACCCGCCAGGGCTGGACCCTGATCGCCGTCGGCTCGGTGGTCGGCTTCGTGTATGCGGCGCTGGTGCTCGTCATCAGCGTGGTGGCGTTTCCGCTGATCCTCGATCGCCATGTGGGCGTCGGGACGGCGGTCGGCGCCTCGCTGCGCGTCGCCGCCGTCAGCCCGCTCGCGGTGGCCGCGTGGGGCCTCATCGTCGCCGTTTCGCTGGCGCTGGGCTTCGTGCTTCTGTTCGCAGGGCTCGCCGTCGTCATTCCGGTGCTGGGCCACGCGACCTGGCATCTCTACCGGCGCGCCATTGGGTGATCAGGGGTAGAGGCCCCGCAGGTTGCGGGCCTGCAGCACGCGCTCGCAGCCCACGAGGTAGGCGGCGGTGCGCAGGTCCAGCTTGCGGCTCTCGTGCACGGCCCAGACAGCGTCGAACGAGCGCTCCATGATGCGCGTGAGACGACGGTCGATTTCCTGTTCGTCCCAGAAATAGGACGCGATGTCCTGCACCCATTCGAAGTAGGACACGATGACGCCGCCCGCGTTCGCCAGCACGTCCGGCAGCACCACGGCGCCTTTTTCCTTGAGAATGTCGTCGCCGGCCGGCGTCACCGGGCCGTTGGCGGCTTCCACGATCAGCCGCGCCTTGAGCCTGCGGGCGACCTTGTCGGTGATCTGGTTTTCCATCGCCGCCGGAATCAGGATGTCGCAATCGACGTCCCAGAGCGCGTCGTGCTGGATGGTCTGCGCGCCGGGAAAGTCCACCAGTTTGCGGCCCTGCGCCACGTGCGCTTCCAGCGCGGGGATATCCAGCCCGTCGCCGGAATGGATCGTGCCAGTGACGTCCTGCACCGCCACGATGGCGCCGCCGGCCTGGTGGAAGCAGCGCGCGGCGGCCTTGCCGACGTTGCCATAGCCCTGCAGGGCGATGCGCGCGTGGGAGATGTCGAGGCCGATCTTGGGCGCGAGGCAGTTGGTGGCGATGAAAACGCCGCGTCCCGTGGCGTCCACCCGGCCGAGCGATCCGCCCAGCTCCAGGGGCTTTCCGGTGACCACGCCCGTCGTAAGCGAGCCGACGGTCATCGAATACGTGTCCATCATCCACGCCATGATCTGCGCGTTGGTGTTCACGTCCGGCGCCGGAATGTCCTTGTCGGGCCCGATCATCAGGCTGATTTCGGCGGTGTAGCGCCGCGTGATGCGCTCGATCTCGCCAGGCGACAGGAGCGCCGGATCGACCCGCACCGCGCCCTTGCCGCCGCCGAACGGCAGGTTCACCACGGCGGTCTTGATGGTCATCCATCCCGCAAGCGCCATCACTTCGGTGAGGGAGGCGTCAGGATGATAGCGCACGCCGCCCTTTGCGGGACCGCGGCTGGTGTTATGATGGACCCGATAGCCTTCGTAATGCTGCACCCGCCCGTCATCCATCAGGATCGGCACGTCCACGGTGAGGATGCGCCGGGGCCGCCGCAAGGTGTCGGCCCAGCGTTGCAGCGGGCCCAGGTATGGCTCCACCCGGTCGATCTGCTCAAGGAACATGCGCCAGACGGCTGGGTCGTGGTTGGCGAGGTAGGAGGGCAGGTCGCTCGCGCGCTCACGGTCGGAGGGCGGGGAATCAGGGGGCATGGCGTGGCGTCTCCCTCAGGGCTGCACCGGGTCCAGCGCCGTGGCGGGAACGCGCACGATCTCGGCCTTCGGCTCAAGCAGTTCGATCGTGTAGTCCTGCTCGCCGGCCTCGGCGATCACGACGCCTTCCGTGCCGGCGGAGAAGATCTCGCCGGCGATGTTGAGGTCCTGCTTCAGGACCACCACGTCGCCCTTCTGAAACACTGCCCGCCGCATGAGACTTCTCCGGTTGCTGCGGAGTCAACGCCTGAGCGGCAGGGCGGTTCAGGCGCGCGCGCAGGCGCTCAATCGCGTGACGCCTGAACCGCCGCGACGCCGCGCGCGGAGCGGCCAAGCGCCGGGAGGAGTAGCCGCCGTCCGCCGCGCCCGTAACGCAACCGGTTCACCTGCGCGTAGGCTGCGTGCGCCAGCCCGGTCAGCAGGCGCGGGCCGCCCCACATGCCGTACATGGGCTGGGACGTGGGGCAGAAGTTTTGCTTGTAAGGCTGATCGCCGATCGTCAGGTCGAAGACGGCGTCGCCCCGCGCGATGCAATCCTCGATCACCTTGTCGATGAGGACCACGCCCAGCGACGCGTTCCGCATGCCCGCAAAGTCGAACCCCAGCAGCAGGAAAGCGAAGCGTCCCTTGTGAAAGACGCCGAAAAGGCCCGCGCGCGGAACGCCCCCCACGTAGAGCACGAAGGTCCGCGTCAGGCCGGACGGCAGTCCCCTGAACGCGGCGTCGCGATAGAAATTGAAATACCGCTCCTGGCGAAGCAGATCGTCACGCATGCGGCTTTCGCGAAACCCGCGCATCAGCGTGAACGCCATGTCGATGCCGGCGGGCTCGCGCATCTCGCGCAATTCCAGCCCGAACCGGCGTTCCAGCCGCTTTCGCTTGCGGTCCAGGAATCGCAGGAAGGAGGGATCTAGCGTGCGGGCGCGCCAGTCCTCGAAGGGCGCGGAGAGGGCCACTTCGTGCGCGCAATAGCCCATGGCGGAGCGTTTCGAGAACCCCAGCAGCCGCAAGGGCTCCACGGCCTCGGCGCGGACGCGCCGGAACCACGCCGGCGACGTGGCGAAAACGGCCCTTAGATCAGGGCCGCCGGCGCGGTCCGACATCTCCGCCAGCAGGCCCGGATCCATCACCGCCATGTTGTAGTCGCTCACGCCCATGTCGGCGGCCTCCAGGAATTCGAAGATCCTGGAGCCCAGCCGATCCACCATCGGCAGCACGAGGTCGAGCTGGCCGGTGGCGCGGCGGCCCACCAGCGTGGTGGCACGATAGCGGGCGTCCGCCAGCAGATGCCTGCAGACGGCGTCCATCCAGACCGGATGCTGGAAGGCGGTTGCGTTCGAACGCGCGAACAGGTCCGCGTATTCCCCGGACAGGAAATCGAACCTCGTTACGCGCTCCACCCGCAGCATCCCCGCCCTTTACGTTCGTAAGAAAGCCAGAGCTACTTAAATGGCTTCGCGCCGATGCTCCACAGGCAAAGGTTGGATTGGTAAAGAGCGCAAGCACGCCAAGGCTTTGGCTTGGCCTTGCAATGAGCCAGCTGAGGCGCAAAGATCGATCGGTGGTCCGCCGTCCGGGAACGCAGGCGCGGGCTCCGGGTTTTGCGAAATGCCGCATGCGGCGGCATAGGGAGACGAGCCATGAAGATCGCAATCGCGCTTGCTGCGACCCTCATTTCCGCGCCAGTTCTCGCCCAATCGACGACGGTGACGACGCCGAGCGGAAGCTATTACATCGTGCAGGACGTCAAGACGAAGCGCTGCACGGTGACGCACGAGCGGCCCACGGGCGCCGCGATGACCATCGTGGGCGGCGATGGAGCCGTCTACAAGACCGAGACCGAGGCTCAGGCCGCAGTGAAGACCACCAAGGTCTGCACGTCGAACTGACAGGCGCAGCTTGACGCGCTCAAGTAACGACGGCTGGCCGCTCACGGAAGTGGGCGGCCATATCTTTAGCCCTCGTCGGCGCAGGGCGCTCACTTAATCGAACTTCCCCTGAACGGTGGCCCCGCCGCCGCTGGTGATCTGCACGGCGCCCTTGGGGCGTCCGACGTCCACAGGCGCGGTTCCCGTGAGGCGGTCCTTTCCGGCGCTCGCCAAGGGAACGCGCAGGGGCTTGCCCGCCACGACGAGGATCGCGAGTCCCTTGTAGCCGCTGGCGTCCACGGGCTCTCCCTTGGCGTCGCTCACATAGACGTCGATCACCGCGCCGTTGGCGACCATTTCGACATGCATCTGCCCTGCATCGACTTGCCGGCCCCCGTGGGGGCCTTTGGCCTCGTGCGCCTGCGCGGGCGCGGCGAGCAGGAACAGCGCAAAGAGCGGCAGCGTCTTGAGGGGCAGGCGCATCTTTTGGTCTCCTTATGCGTGTTGGGGTGCGTTGGCTGCGCGGTTCAGAACGCTTCGGCGGACGGCTGGGCGAGCGGGGCGGCGGGGGCGGCGCGCGCGCTCGCCACCAGTCTCTCGAGCGGCTTGCGGCCGAAGGCCAGCACCAGGACCGGCGTCAGGAAGGCGTCGAGCAGGGTGGCGCTGACGAGCCCGCCGAAGATGGTGACCGCCACAGGGTGCAGGATTTCCTTGCCGGGCGCGTGCGCGTCGAACATCAGCGGCAGCAACGCAACGCCCGCCGAGATCGCGGTCATCAACACGGGCGTCATCCGGTCCAGGCTGCCGCGGATGACAAGCTCGCGTCCGAACGGCGCCCCTTCCTGGATGGCCAGGTTGATCATGTGGCTGATCTTCAGGATGCCGTTTCGCGAGGCTATGCCCGTGAGCGTCACGAAGCCGATCATGGACGCGACCGAGAGCGGCTGCCCCGCGAGCCAGAGCGCGCCCACGCTGCCGATCAGCGCAAGCGGCACGCTCGTCATGACGATCAGCGCGAATACGAGCGAGCGGTAGCGGCTGTAAAGAATGGCGAATACCAGCGCCAGCGAGACAAGCGAGAGAAGGCCGATGGTCCGGCTGGCTTCCTCCTGCGCCTGGAACGTGCCCTCAAGGACGCTGTAAAAACCCTGGGGCAGGGCGCGAGCCGCCAGTTCGCCGCGTATGTCGGCGACGACGCGGGCCATGTCGGCCCCGGGATCGGCGTTTGCGAGGACCACGATGCGGCGTTTGCCGTTCTCGCGCAGGATCTGGTTGGGACCGTCGGTCTCGCGCACGTCCGCCACGAGCTTGATGGGGATCCAGCCAGTGGGCGACTGGATCAGGTGATCGCCGAGCGCCTCGGCGCTGCGCTGCGCGTCGTCGAGCCGGAGCACCACGTCAAAGCGCCGGCTGCCGTCGACGAGCCGCGACACCACGCGCCCGTTGGACAGCCGTTGCAGTTCGTCCGTGATGGCCGCCGGTTGCAGGCCGTGCAGCGCGGCGCGCTGGTAGTCGACCTCGATGTCGATCTGGGGAATGCGCGCCTGCCGTTCCACCTGCAGGTCGACAAGGCCGGCAATCCGCGACAGCCGTGCGCGCAGGTCTTCGGCGGTGCGCACGAGCCCGTCGAGATCGTCTCCGAAGATCTTCAGCGCGATCTGCGCCCGCACGCCCGACAGCATGTGGTCGAGACGGTGCGAGATCGGCTGCCCGACGTTCGCCGCCATGGGGAGGACGGCGAGCCGCGTCCGCAGGTCGGCGATCACGGCCTCACGCGAACGGTCGGACGGCTTCAGGGCGACCTCGATCTCGGACGAATGGACGCCCTCGGCGTGCTCGTCGAGCTCCGCGCGCCCGGTGCGCCGGCCGACGGACTTCACCTCCGGCATGTCGAGGATCAGTCGCTCCGCCAGGAGGCCGACCCGGCTCGATTCCGCGAGCGAGATCCCGGGAGCGAACGTGGCGTTGATGGTGAGCGTGCCTTCGTTGAAAGCGGGCAGGAAGGCGCGCGGCAAGCGCAGCGCGGCCGCGCCCGCCGCTCCGACGGCCGCGAGCGCCAGAAAGACGAGCAGCCCGCGATGGCCAAGCGCTCTCTCCAGCAGCGTGCGATATCCGCGTTTCAGCCCCCGCACGAGGGCGCTTTCCCGCTCATGCATGCGGGCGATGCGCGGCAGCAGGTAATAGGACATCACAGGCGTGAGGGTGATCGAGACGATGAGGCTCGCGAGGATCGATATGACGTAGGCTTGCCCCAGCGGCGCGAACAGCCGCCCCTCGATGCCCGACAATGCGAACAGGGGGATGAACACGAGCACGATGATCATCGTCGCGTAAACGATGCCGGATCGCACCTCCTGGCTGGCCGAGACGATCACGTCGAACACGGGACGGGGCGAGTCCAGACCCTCGTTCTCGCGCAGGCGCCTGAAGATGTTCTCCACGTCCACGACGGCGTCGTCCACCAGCTCGCCTATGGCGATGGCGAGACCGCCCAGCGTCATGGTGTTGATGGACAGTCCCATGAGATGGAACACGATGGCCGCGCTGAAGACGGACACCGGAATCGCCGCGAGCGAGATCGCCGTGGTGCGCCAGTTCAGCAGGAAGGCGAACAGCACAAGCGCAACGACCGCGACCGCCTCCAGCAACACGCGCTCGACGTTGCGGATGGAGGTTTCGATGAAGTCCGCCTGGCGGAAGAGGATGTTCTCCGCCTTGACGCCGGCCGGAAGGCTCGGGCCCATCTCCTTCAGCGCGCGCTCCACCTCTCGCGTCAGGCGCACAGTGTCGACGTCCGGCTGCTTTTCGACGGACAGGATGACGGACGGCCTGCCCATGTAGCCTGCGTCTCCGCGTTTGGCGCGGGCGCCGAAGCTCACCTGGGCGATCTGGCGCAGCGTGATCGAGCCTTGCTGGTTGGTCGCCACCACGACGCCCGAAAGGTCGTCCAGGCTCAGCGTTCGGCCGATGTTGCGCACGAGATATTCGCGCGAGGACTGGTTCGAATATCCGCCGCCCGTGTTGGCGCCGAACTGCGCCAGCGCTTTCTCGAGCGTCTCCATGGTCACGCCCAGCGCCCGCATGGCGGCGGGGTTTGGGGCCACGCGATACTGCCGCACTTCCCCGCCTATAGGGATGACCTGCGCGACTCCCGGAATCGCCAGCAGGCGGGGGCGCAGGAGAAAATCGGCCGCTTCGCGAACCTCCATGGGGGAGGCGCCTTCGGGCGCGGTCAGGGCGATCAGCACGATCTGGCCCATGATCGAGTTCACCGGCCCCATCTGGGGGCTTACGCCGGGCGGCAACTGGTCACGCGCCAGCGCCAGCCGTTCGGCCACCTGCTGCCGGTTCCGGTAAATGTCGGTTCCCCAGTTGAACTCGACATAGACGATGGACAGGCCGACGCCCGAGACCGAGCGCACCCGCGAGACGCCCGGAACGCCGTTCATCTGCGTCTCGACGACGAACGAGACGAGTTGCTCCACCTCCTGCGGCGCAAGGCCTTCGGCCTCCGTCATGACGGTGACGGAAGGCTTGTTGAGGTCCGGCAGCACGTCGACCGGCATGCGCGCGGCGGTGAAGCCGCCCCACACGAGAAGAACAAGCGCGACCGTCAGCACCAGCATGCGGTTGCGCAGCGAATGGGCGACGAGGAACGTAAACATCCTCAACGCACCTGATTGAGCAGTTCGGCGCCTTCGCTGACGATGCGCGTTCCCGGCTCAAGTCCTGAGACGATGAGCACGTTCTGGGCGTCGAGCGGGCGCGTGCGCACCAGTCGCGGCTCGAACCGCTCTGCCGCCACGTGCGCGTACACGACGCTCTCGCCGTTCGCGCGGCGCACCACGCTGGCGCGAGGCGCGGCCAGCCCCTCCACGCTCTCCCGCGTCTGGGTGAAAACCGTGACGAACTGCCCGAGCCGCAGGCCGGCGTTGTCGCCCGTCACGGCGAAATGGACCGGCGTCGCCTGATTGCGGTCCGCAAGACCTGCGCCCACGAACGTGAGGCCGAGCGCGCGGCCGTCCGGGGTCCGTGCGGACGCGTCGAGGCCCGGCTGGGGCGCCTCGATCGACAGCGCCTCGACGAACAGCCGGTCGGGATCGACGATCTGGAAGATCGTCGTGGCCGGGTCGGCCATGAGGCCCGCGACGGCGTTCGAGGCGGCTATCACGCCCGAGACAGGCGCCCGCAGGGCTTCGGGCTCCTGCTTCACGCTTTCGAGCGCGGCGCGCTTGTCGCGCAGGCCTCGCAGTTCAAGCTTCGCCTCGTCCAGCGTGACTTGCGAAACGGCGCCGGATTTCACCAGGGTTTCAAACCGCGCCAGGCGACGCTCGAGGATGGAGATCTGCTGGTCGAGATCGCCTTGCTGCTGGCGCATGGTGGACTGGTCGATGGCCAGGAAGGGCCGCGACACATGCGCGAGGAGATCGCCCGCCTTCACGCGCGCCCCCAGCCTTGGAAACCCGCCCTGGGGCGGCGACAGCCGGCCGGTCGAGGCCGCCTGCACTAGGCCCGTGGAATTTGGGTCGGCTATAATGCGGCCCGGCAATTCGGCGCGGCGGGCGAAACGCTCCGGGCGGCTCATGAGCGTGCGGACGCCTAGCACGCGCTGGGTGGGTTTGGGGATGAAAACCGAGCCGTCCGGCAGCGCCTGCGCGCGGTCCCCGCCAGGCGTGGGGGCGGGGGGCTGGCTCTCATGCACGTGCCCTTCATGGGCGAGAAGCCGCGTTGCGCCGAACGCGAGCAACGCAAGAATGCCGAGAGCGGGCGCCCAGAGCAGCGATCGCCGCGTGCGCAAGCCGCCGGCGAGAAGGCCGCCCAGGACGAGGCCGCCGACGCCCGCTGCGGCCAGCGCCCGAAGGCCGAACGGCCCGGAGGCGAAGCGCGCGGGGTCCGAGACGGCGGCGACCGATGACGCGATTTCCGGCACGACCAGCGTCCCCGTGAGCAGGTCGACGGTCTCGCCAGCCGTCACGGTGAACAGCAGTTCATGGCCGCCGGGCCGCTGCGCCCATGGCGCGGGAAGGCGGTATGTCCCCTCCGGGGTCGCGGCGGCGGCCTGCGGCCCATCGGGCGTCTCGACTTCAACAGTCGCGTCCGTGACGGGGACATTGGTGTCGAAACGGTCCAGCCACACGACAAGATCGGACCCCCGCCGCACCGCCACCAGTTCGAAGGCCTCCGTAGCGGCCTCGAACCTTGGCGCCCCGGAGGCTGCCGGCGCGGAGGGAGGGGCGGCGGCATGGTCGTGCCCCTCATGGGCGAACGACGCAGGCGCGACGACGGAAAAAAGCGCGACGAGCGCGAGAATGCGGACGAACATGGCTGACCCTCAGGCGTGACGATGGCGCGCGGCCCGCTAGGACGGCGCGCGAACGGTCATGCGCTGGGTGTCGGCGGCTCCAGAAGGCGCGCCCCAAGGGCGCTGTCCCATGCGGATTCCGGCCGCAGGGCGACGGGCGTGGACGCCGCGGGGCGCAGCAGCGATGGAGCGGCGTGCGCAAGGGCCGCCACGCAACAGCCAGCCCCCATGCAGCAACCGTCGGTGCAGGGAGCGTCTCCGGACGGCGCGTTCGCCGGTCGCACGTCGTTCAAACCGCGATGGCACGCCGGGCTGGGGTTCTCAATACCGGCGGCGTCAAGCGCCATCGCCACGAGCGCGGCGTCGTCCTTGGCTTCTGCATGCTGGAAGATCACCACGGCCGTGGCCGATGCAGCCGCGTGTGCGCCGGTCCTGTGCCCATCGTGAGCGGAAGCGACGCCCAGCGCAGCAAAGTTCGCCGCCACGAGCGTGACGATGATCCAAAGCGCTTTGCGCAGGCAGGACAAACCCAAGATGCCGCTCCGACGCCCGACCGTGGGCTGCTGTACTTATATTCAATGCGCCCTTGGGTTTCCATGGTCGGCCCCGGAAAAAGTGAACGCAAATGGTCGCCGGGCCGTTTTGACAGGGATCATGGAGCCCAAACTTCGCAAGTGTCACACGTGGGAGCGCATCGAAAACAGTTCGGCGCGCGCCGCTCCGGCAAAGCCGCGCATGTGCGCAGACGACGGGAGCGATCGGGAGAACAGGCATGCGACAGTTTCTTTCAACGGCCTCGGCGCTCCTCCTCACCGCAGGCGTCGCCATGGCGCAGACGGAAAAGCATGACGGCCATCATCCCGCGGAGGCGGCGCAGCAGACCGCGCCAGCCCAGGCTCCTGCGGCGGGCGGCCCCACAGCCACGACTGGCGGCATGTCCATGATGGGCGCCATGCCCGAGCAGTGCCGCCGCGCGATGCAGTCCATGCCGCAGGAATGCAGGGGCATGATGCAGTTGATGCAAGGCATGATGGTCGGGAGAAGCGCGCCGCAGGACGCCGCCCCCGCGCCTGGCGCCGCGGCGCGCGCCGATGGGGCGCCCCACACCGCCGAAATGCGGAAAGCCATGGACGAGGCGCACGGGCCGATGATGCAGGCGGCCGCTTTGCCGGATCCCGACGAGGCGTTTTTCCGGGGCATGATTCCACATCACCAGGCCGCCATCGACATGGCGCAGATCGTCCTGAAGCACGGCCGGGACGATCGTTCGAAGACGCTGGCCGCCGAGATCATCAGGCAGCAGGCCCGCGAGATCCAGGACATGCAGGACTGGCTGAGCAAGCACGGCAAGTAACCAGAGGCTGGCCATCTTCGGCTTCCCGCGAACCCCACAGGCTGCACATGCGCGAACACGAGCGACACGGCTCCGATCCTCACGCACATGCGCAGGAGGCCCCGGGAGTTCTCGCCACGGACCCGGTCTGCGGCATGAAGGTGGATCCGCACGCAACCCGGCATCGCAGCCGGTATGACGGACGGCCGTTCTATTTCTGCTCCGCCGGCTGCAAAGACAAGTTCGACGAGGATCCCGGGCGCTTCGTAGGCGCCCGGATTGAGGCGGCGCCTGCGGACGATCAACGGATCTATACCTGCCCGATGCATCCCCAGATCCGCCAGGCCGGCCCTGGCTCGTGCCCCATTTGCGGCATGGCCCTGGAGCCCGAGATCGCGGACGCGGAGGGCGGGCCCAACCCGGAACTGGTGGACTTCCGCCGCCGCTTCTGGATCGGCACGCTCGTCGCCTTGCCGGTGGTGGCTCTCGAAATGGGCGGACACCTGACGGGGTTGCACGCGTACATCGCGCAACAGACCGGAAACTGGCTGCAGTTGGCGCTGGCCACCCCGGTCGTCCTTTGGGCCGGCTGGCCCTTGCTCGTGCGCGGATGGCGTTCGCTCGTCACGCGCAGCCTCAACATGTTCACGCTGATCGCCCTGGGGGTGGGGGTCGCGTGGGTTTACAGCGTCGTCGCCACATTGGCGCCGGGCATGTTCCCTCAGGCGTTCAGGAGCGCTTCGGGCGCCGTCGCGGTCTATTTCGAAGCGGCCGCCGTCATCACCATTCTGGTGCTGCTGGGGCAGGTGCTCGAACTGAAGGCGCGGGAGAACACCAGCGGGGCGATCAGGGCGCTTCTCGACCTTGCGCCCAAGACCGCCCGCCGCGTGAACGCTGACGGCGTCGAATCCGAAACGCCGCTCGGCGACGTGGCGGTCGGGGATCGCCTGCGGGTTCGCCCCGGCGAGAAGATCCCCGTCGACGGCGTGGGGCTGGAGGGCCGCAGCGCCGTGGACGAATCCATGGTGACGGGAGAGTCGATGCCGGTGACCAAGGCGGCGGGGGACACGCTGATCGGCGGCACGGTGAATCAGAGCGGCTCGTTGCTCATGGAAGCGCGCCGGATCGGCCGCGACACGATGCTGGCGCAGATCGTCCAGCTTGTCGCTCAGGCGCAACGCAGCCGCGCCCCCATCCAGCGGATGGCCGACCAGGTCTCCGGCTGGTTCGTTCCCGTGGTCATGGTGGTCGCCCTTGCGGCGTTCGCCGCGTGGATGGTCTTCGGGCCGGAACCGCGCCTGAGCTACGCCATCGTGGCGGCGGTCGCGGTTCTGATCATCGCCTGTCCCTGCGCGCTTGGCCTCGCGACGCCCATGTCCATCATGGTCGGGGTCGGGCGCGGCGCGGAAAGCGGCGTGCTGATCAAGAACGCCGAGGCGCTCGAGCGCATGGAGAAGATCGACACGCTGGTGATCGACAAGACAGGCACGCTGACCGAGGGCAAGCCTTCCGTTGTGTCGATCGTCACGGCCGGCGACGTCGCCGAGGACGAGGCGCTCCGCTTGGCGGCAAGCGTCGAGAGCCTGAGCGAACACCCGTTGGCGCTTGCGATCGTCCGGGCCGCGCAGGACCGCTCGCTCAAACTGTCGCCGGTCTCCGACTTCGACTCGCCCACCGGCAAGGGCGCCCTCGGGACGGTAGAAGGCCGCCAGGTCCTGCTGGGCGCCAACGCCTTCCTGGGCGAGCATGGGGTGGACACGAGCGGGCTCGCGCCGCGCGCCGAGCAACTGCGCGAGACAGGCGCCACGGCGATCTTTTGCGCGATCGACGGCAAGGCGGCTGCGATCTTCGCCATCGCCGATCCCATCAAGGCGACGACGGCGGAAGCCGTGCGCGCGCTGAAGGCTGAAGGCGTCCGGATCGTCATGCTCACAGGCGACAACTGGACGACCGCGCGCACGATCGCGCGGCAGCTTGGCATCGACGAGGTGGAGGCGGAAGTCCTGCCCGAGCAGAAGGCGGACATCGTCAACCGTCGCAAGGCGGCGGGCGCGGTGGTCGCCATGGCGGGCGACGGCGTCAACGATGCGCCCGCCCTCGCGGCGGCCGAAGTCGGCATCGCCATGGGCACGGGAACCGACGTGGCGATCGAGAGCGCCGGCGTGACGCTCCTCAAGGGCGACCTGCTGGGCATCGTGCGCGCCCGGCGCCTCTCGCGCGCGACGATGCGCAACATTCGGCAAAACCTCTTCTTCGCCTTCATCTACAACGCCGCCGGGGTGCCCATCGCCGCCGGCGTGCTTTACCCGGCCTTCGGCGTCCTGCTGTCGCCCATCATCGCGGCGGCGGCCATGGCGCTCTCGTCGGTCAGCGTGGTGGGAAACGCGCTGCGGCTGAGGAGCTTCAAACCCTGACGTTCGGCGCGATGTCTCTGATCGGGGCGAGCCGACCGGATCAGTGCGGATGCCTGTGGTGCAGGTCCGGATAATGGGGGTGGACGTGCTTCAGGGGTTCGTGGCGGTGACGGTGCGAGTGAGGCTCTGACGCGTCCCCCTCGTGCCCATGCTGGTGATGGTCGTCGTGCGCATGGGCGTGCTCGTGTTCCTGGCCGGCGTGCTCGTGTTCATGCTCATGCCGCTCGGAAAGATGCAGCCAGAGGCCGAGCCCCATCAGGAGCGCTGCGACGAGCAACTGAGGGGTCGGCGCTTCGCCCAGGATCAAGACCGCCGTCGACGCCCCTATGAAGGGCGCCAGCGAGAAATAGGCGCCCGTGCGGGCGGTCCCAAGATGCCGGAGAGCCAGGATGAACAGGACGAGGCTGACGCCGATTCCGAAAAAACCCACGACCGCGGCGGCGCCCGCCAACCCCCAGCCCGGCGGGGCCGCGCCCAAGGCGTAGGCCAACGCCACGTTGGTTGATCCTGCCACCAAGCCCTTTATGGCCGAGATGAGTATAGGGTCCGCGCCCGACAGGTTCCGGGTGAGGTTGTTGTCGATTCCCCACGCCGCGCAGGCGCAGACGATCAGGAGCGCCCCGGGATCGAGGGAAAGTCCGCCTCCCTGCCAGGAGAGCGCCACGGCGCCCGCCAGGATGGCTCCTGCGCCTGCAAGCAGGCGCGCGTCCACGTTTTCGCGAAACGCGATCCAGGCGATCCCCATTGTGGCGAGGCTTTCCAGGTTCAACAGGAGCGAGCCGTTCGCCGCGCCCGTGGTCTGGAGCCCGAACATGAGGAAAAGCGGTCCCAGGATTCCGCCAAAGACGACGACCGCCGCAAGCCACGGCGCGTCGGCGCGCCGGAGCGGCGCCTCTGGAGCGGGAATGCCCAGCAGGCGTCGGCCTGCGTGCATCAATCCCAGCCCGGCGCCAGCGCTCAGGTAGAGGACCCCGGCGAGCAATTGGGGATCAAAAGTTGAGAGCAGCCCCTTCGCGAAAGGGGCGGTGACGCCGAATAACGCCGCCGAGCACAATGCCAGCGGCACGCCCGGCCAAAGATGAGAATATCTGTCCACAAGCGTGCGCTCCTGCGAAGCGTTGACGGACGCAGCGCCCGGTCACCGACGCCCATGAGCATAGGTGCCGCGGAGAGAATAAAGAATGTGACGAGCGGCGAACCCGCACGCCTGCAAGCTTCACAGCCTGCTTACCTCGCGCCAGCGAACGCCTCAGAGCACCGGCCGCCAATTGGCCGAGCTCGCGACGTTGTTGCAGATGCCGTCGCCATGATCGCGTCTTGATGGGGATGTGGTGCCCGGGGACGGAGTCGAACCGCCGACACTGCGATTTTCAGTCGCATGCTCTACCAACTGAGCTACCCGGGCGTCTGCGGAGCGTTTCGGCGTCCGCAGAGGAGCGCCTTATAGGAAGGGCGCGGCGGCTTGTCCAGCGGGTTCTTTGCTGGCCTGCGCGAGTTTCGCGCGCGCTGCGGGGCGCTATTTTCCCGCCCCCTCGATCAGCGCGCGGGCGTCGTCCCGGAACTGGCGGCGGGAGTCCTCGCGCGAGTAGAACATGTGGCCGCCGGAATAGACCTCGAAGCGGATGCGCGACGGGTCGCCCAGCGTGGGGGTCTGGTCCAGCACCATCTGGGTTTCGAAATAGGGGGTCACGAGGTCCGTCAGCCCGTGCGCGATCAGGGTGCGCATGGCCGGGTCGAGCGCCATGGCGCTGGCGAAATCGCGCGTGGCCTCCTGCCGGGTGCGATTGCCCCAGTCCCACTGTCGGCCCGCCTGCTCGCTCTGGAAGAAATAGCGGCCGTTCGGCACGATCCAGTTCAGTTCGTTGCGGTAGAGCCCCACCATGGCCTGAGTGATGGGCGCGTGCAGGCCGAGGCGCATCTGGTCCTGCGCGTCAGGGCCGCCGCCGAACGGGGAGGGGTCGATGCCGGGCACGTCGGCGTCGTACATGCTCACCACCTGGCGCTCGCTCCGGCGGATTTCCTCCATGTAGGCCTCCATGGGGATTCGCCCCGCGCGGCGGCGCACCACGTCCTCCGGCAGGCCCGTGAGGCTCGTGACGCGCTCGGTGAGGCGCGCCAGCGCCGCCTCGTCCTTCACGCCGCGCATGAGGTCGGCGAGGAAATCGCCGCGCGCGTAGGCCTCCACGTCGCTCATGTCCGCGCGGCTGAGCGGGCCGCGCCGCATGCGTTGCGCCGCCGCGTAGGAGGGCAGGCGCGCCACATGCTCCAGCACGCCGCCGCGCGATTGGGTGCGGCTGAAGTCGAACACGGGCGAAACCAGCACGAGGCCCGCCACCCCGACGCCTTGGTCCACCTGCAGGCGATGGGCGATCTTGGGCGCCCGGAAGCCGCCGTAGCTTTCGCCTGCGATGAACTTCGGCGAGGCGGTGCGCCCGTTGGCCTCCGACCAGCGGCGAATCGTCGTCGCCAGCGAATCGAGGTCGCCGTTCACGCTCCACAGCGCCTTGCGGGCGTCGTCGCCGCCCAGGACGCGGCTGTACCCTGTCCCGGCGGGATCGAGGAACACAAGGTCCGTGAAGGGAAGCCACGTTTCCGCGTTGGGCTGCGTGACAGGCGGCGCCGAGGGGCGGGCGCCTTCCGGGTCCATCGGCAGGCGCCACGGGCCCATGGCGCCGAGGTTCAGCCAGGCGGAAGCGTAGCCGGGCCCGCCGTTCATCGCGAAGGTGACGGGCCGGCGCGCCTTGTCGGCGCCGGGAAGCTGGAAGGCGATGTAGGCCATGTCGGCGACCGGCGCGCCGCTCTCCTGGTTGGTCAGCCGGATGGTCCCGGCGGTCGCGGTGAACTCCAGCGTGCGCCCCTCGCTCAGGCGCAGCGTGTGGGTCGTGGCGTTGTCGGCGGGCAGGGGCGTCAGGGTAGCCGGGGCCGGCGCGGCCTGCGCCGGGCGCTCGGCCCCGCCCGCATTCGGCGGGCCGCGCCGCTCGCCCTGGGGGGCGGATTGTTGGGCCATGGCCGGGACGACGGGCGCAACGACGGCGGCGAGAAGCGCGAGGGCGGCGAAGCGGACTTTGGCGGACATCGGGCCTCCCGGGGCGTGACACGGCGCGTTGGACGCGCGCCTGTTTAACGTCGGCCTCGCGGAGGCGGTTGTCGAGTCGCCTCAGGCGGCGCGCTGGCCGGACGCCGGATCCTCGGCCGCCTCATCGGGGTCGTCCGACGCCCGCCTGGTGACGAGTTGCGGCAGCGCGTCCATGACGCGGGAGGGGGGGAAGACCACGATGACTTCCGTGCCCACGCGCACTTCGCTCTTCAGCGTGAAGGCGCCGCCGTGCAGTTCGATGAGGCCCTTGACGATGGGCAGGCCGAGCCCCGAGCCCTCGTCGGCGTTCTTTTGCGCCGACGAGCCGCGGCCGAACGAGGACATGACGATCGGGATTTCCTCGGCCGGAATGCCCGTGCCGGTGTCGCGGATGGCGAGATACTGGCCGCCTGCGCTCGTCCAGCCCACCTTGATGATGATGGAGCCGCCCGGCGGCGTGAACTTGATGGCGTTGGTGAGCAGGTTCAGCGCCACCTGCCGCACCGCGCGCTCGTCCGCCCACAGGCGCGGCAGATCGGACTCGATGGCCTCCGTCATCACGATCCCGCGCTTGTCGGCGCGCAGGCCCAGCAGGCGGCGGCAATCTTCGACGATGAAGGGCAGCGAGATTGCGTCTTCCTTCAGCTCGTAGCGGCCCGCCTCCACGCGCGAGAGATCGAGGATCTCGTTGATGAGCTGCAGCAGGTGCTGGCCGCTGGCGTGGATGTCGGCTGAATAGTCCTTGTAGGCGGGCACCACATGGGCGCCGAACAACTCGCCCTTCATCACCTCCGAAAAGCCCAGGATGGCGTTCAGCGGCGTGCGCAGTTCATGGCTCATGGTGGCCAGGAAGCGCGATTTGGCGAGGCTGGCTTCCTCGGCGCGCTCGCGCGCTTCGTCGGAGGCGCGCTTGGCGTGCTCAAGTTCGCCGATCAGCTGGTCCTTCTCGCGCCGCAGATGCAGCGAGGCCACGTGCGCCGCGTAGAAACGCCGCGACAGCACGACGAAATAGCCCTGCGCGGCCAGCGCCATCAGCGCCAGCGGAACGAAGCTCAGGCCCATCTGGGCGATTATGGCGACGGCGCCCGCGACCGGCAGCAGCGCGCCGTAAATGACGCTCGGTAGCGCCGCGCCTGACAGCGTGTTGACCGCCGAGATCAGCATCAGCACGAAAAACACGAAGTCGCGCGCGTTCTCGTCCGGCACGTTCAGCAGCAGGGCGATCAGCGTCGTCCACACGACGCCCTGGATGGTTTCGGCGATCTGGAACAGGCGCTTCCACACCGTGGGGTTCAGCTTGCTCTCAGGCAGGCGCAGCACCTGCCTGGCGAGCGCCCACGACACGGCAAGGCTGAAGGCGAGGAGGCAAAGCCAGATGGAGACGTGCTTCGCGCTGAGCCACAGGCGCGCGACGGCGCCGACGGCGCACGCCAGCGCGAGCAAATACAGGGACGCGTTGACGCGCCCTTCCGCGAACAGGCGAACCAGCTGAACGTCGAACGTGCGCGTGCCGCTGACGGCCGACGTCAGCTTGTCGCGCGTCTCCCGCACCTGGGAGGCGACGCGCTGTCGCTGCGCCAGCACACGCAGATCGCTTCCGCGGCTGCGCTCCCTATTCTCAGCCGCCACTTCACTCATGCTGCACACGACGACGCCGGCCGGAAGATTGGCCACGCTCAAGGTGCCGCAAAAACCTTAACGAGGGTTGCCACGCCGCCCGGCTGACGCAGACGACGCGCAGGGGCTCCCGTAAAGGAAAGGTCAGGCTTGGGGCGCATGGGTTTCCGGCCGCGCCAAGGCGCCTGCGACACCGCGCGGGGTTGATGGACCGCGCCATTCTGGGGCACCCCAAGCCCTCACGTGAACAGGTCATCATCCGTGACGACGATTTTATCCGGGCCGGACGAGGCGGCGGCGCTCGACGAGCTGGTCGCCCGCATTCGCGCGTGCCGCATCTGCCGCGAGGCGGACAATGCCTTGCCGCATGAGCCGAGGCCCGTGTTGCGGGCGTCGTCCACCGCGCGTCTGCTGATCGCCAGCCAGGCTCCCGGGGTGCGGGCGCACGCGTCAGGGCTCACCTTCGACGATCCGTCGGGCGACCGCCTGCGCGGCTGGCTCGGGCTGGACCGCGAGACGTTCTACGACGAGTCCCGCATCGCCATCGTCCCCATGGGCTTCTGCTTTCCCGGCCACGATTCCCGCAAGGGCGATCTGCCGCCGCGCCGCGAGTGCCGCCAAAACTGGCATGACGACCTGTTCGCCGCCATGCCGCAGATCGAGACCATCCTGCTCGTGGGCGGCTATGCGCAGGCCTACCATTTCCGCAGGCTTGGCGTTGATGTCCCAAGAGGCGCCTCGCTCACCCAAATCGTGCGCGATTGGCCCGCGCTGCTGTCGGCCACGCCCAAAGTGCTGCCCTTGCCGCATCCCTCATGGCGCAACAGCGGGTGGCTGAAGAAAAATCCTTGGTTCGAGACCGAGGCGCTGCCTGTCCTGCGGGCCGAAACGGCCCGGCTGGTCAAGGCGTAATCTATGCAGATGCATTGTTCAGGCCTCGTTCAGGCGCCATAGTGAGTCTGGGCGGGCAAGTTGGGCCTCGCCGCGTCGTCTCGCGCGTCGAGTTCTTTGGGAGATGAGTATGGTTCGGTCGATATGGCGCGCCCTCGCGCTGGTGGCGGCTCTTGCAGTCGCGACGCCGCCCGCCGTGGCGCAGGATCAGGCCGCCCCTGAGGCGAGGTTCGCATTCGTCATCGGCAACGACGGCTATGAGGGCGCCGAGCTGCCGACCGCCGCCAACGACGCGGCGCTGGTCGCCGACGCGCTGAAGACCTCCGGCTTCGAGGTCACAGGCGCCCGCAACCTCGACCAGGACACGCTGCGCGCCTCCTATCGCGAATTTCTCGAAAAGGTCGCCGCCGCGGGCCCCAACGCCGTGGCCGCCGTCTATCTCTCCGGTTACGGCCTGCAGGACGAGGGCGAAAACTTTCTCGTGACCCCCGGCGCCCGCGTCGCGCGCCGGTCCGATCTCGCGCTGAACGCCGTGCGCCTGTCCGACCTTACGCGCCCCCTCAGCGGCCTGCCGGCCCGCGCGCGGGTGCTGATGTTCGACCTCGCCCATGCGGGCCCGTTCGCCAAGGAAGGGCCGCCGCTGGCGCCGGGCCTTGCGATCGTGGAGCCGGAGCAGGGCACGCTGATCTCGTTCAACGCCGCGCCTGGCGCGCTGGCCCCCGCCGCCAGGCCGCCCTATGGGCCCTATGCGCAGGCCCTGGCCGAAATGATGCGCGAGGCCGGCATGCCGCTGGACGACGTGTTCGTGCGGGTTCGCGCCCGCGTGGCCGAACTTACGCGCGGCGCCCAGGCGCCGTGGCACGCCAGCGCCCTCACGCAGCCTCTCGTCCTGCTGGCGCGCGGACCGGACGCGCCCCCGCCCAGCGTCACCCCGCAGGACGTCGAGAGCCGCCGCACGCGCCCGCTGCGCGACATGAGCGAGGCGGACGCCTACGCCTCAGCGCTCGCCCGCGACACGCTGTCGGGCTACCAGGATTTCCTGTCGCTTTACCCCTCCAGCCCCTACGCCCGGAACGTGCGCGCCATGATGGCGGCGCGCCGGGAGGCGCTGACCTGGCGCCGCACGGCTTCGGTGAACACGCCGAACGCTTACTGGTCCTATATGAACCGCTACCCGCGCGGGCCCCACGTGGCCGACGCCCGCGCCCGTCTCGCGCGTCTTTCGGCGGCGCCGCAGCCGCCAGCCTCGTTCGAGCAGATCGACTATGAGTTCGACGCGCCCCCGCCGGAGGAAGTGGTCTGGTTCGAGGACGCCCGCCCTGACTATTTCGTCGAGGTGAATGCGCCCATCACGCTGATCGGCCCCCCGCCGGTGTGGTGGCGTCCGCCCCCGCCGCCGGTCTACGTGGAGGAGGACTATTACTACCTCGCCGCGCCGGTGGAGACGGTCGAGCGTCCGAGCTGGGCGTACCAGCCGTCCTACGTGGTTTCGCCGCCCCCGCCGGTGATTTACGGCGAGCAGCGCACCGGCGCGCGCATCAACCCCTACGTGGCCATTCCCGCCGCGCTCGCCGTGGGCGTGGTGGCCGGCAAGCTGATCAACGACCGTCGCGAGCGGCGCCGCGAAGGCGGCATCCGTCTTGAGGACGCACAGCGCCCGGTGGACCGCCAGCCCTTCGTGCCGCCGATTTCGTCTCCCACGCGGCCGATCGCCATGCCGAGCGGCGGCGCGCTCATGCCGTCCCGCCTGCCGGGCCAGGCGACCGCGCCCCAGGGCGGGGCGCGTCCGCAGCCGGGTTTCCCCCAGCAGGGCTTGCCCCCGCAGGGCGGCGTCCGCTTGCCGCAGCAGGGTTCGCCCCAGCAGGGATTGCCGGCGCAACTGCCCCAGGGCGGGCTCCGTCCGCAACAGCAGGGGACGCCGCAGCCCGCGCTTCAGCAGCAGGGCCAGCAGCAGCCGCTTGGCCGTCCGTCCGGGCGGCCCGGGGAACCGCGTCCGCTGCCGCAAGGCGCTGCGGGACAGCCGCTCGCCCAGCCTCTGGCTCAGCCCCTGCCGCAGGCGTCGCCGCAAGTGCGCCGCCAGCAGGCCGAGCAGGAACGGCGCCAGCAGATGCAGGCGCGCCAACAAGCCCAGCAGGCCCAGCAGCAGGAACGACGCCGCCAATTTGAGGAAAGCCGCCGCCAGCAGATGCAGGTGCAGCAGCAGCGCCGCCAGGAGGTCCAACAGCAGCAATTGCGCCAGCGCGAGATGCAGCAAGGGCAGCAGCGGCAGCAGGAGATGCAGCGCCAGCAGCAGCTTCGCCAGCAAACCCAGCAGCAGGGTCTGCAACAGCAGAACCAGCTTCGCCAGCAACAGCAGATGCAGCAGCAACGGGAGACGCAGCAGCGGCAGCAGCAGCAAATCCAGCAGCAGCGTCAGCAGCAGGACCAGCAGCAGCAGCGGCGGCAGATGCAACAGCAGCGCCAGCAGCAGATGCAGCAGCAGCAGATGCAACAGCAACGCCAGCAGCAGATGCAGCAGCAGCAGATGCAGCAGCAACGCCAGCAGCAGATGCAACAACAGCAGATGCAGCAGCAACGCCAGCAGCAGATGCAGCAACAACGCCAGCAGCAGATGCAACAGCAACAGATGCAGCAACAACGCCAGCAGCAGATGCAACAGCAGCAGATGCAGCAGCAACGCCAGCAGCAGATGCAACAGCAGCAGATGCAGCAACAGCGTCAGCAGCAGATGCAGCAGCGCCAGGCGGCGCCGCCGCAGCAGCGCGGCCGGCCTGACTGCGGGCGGCCCGGCCAGCCCGCCTGCCGCTAAACACGCTCAAGTCCGGCGCGTCATGGTCCCTCGATCATAACGCGCCGGCCTGTCTCAATCCTTCAGTCGGGCGATGAGGCTGGAGGTGTCCCAGCGTGCGCCGCCCAATTTCTGCACGTCGGCGTAGAACTGATCGACCAGCGCCGTCACCGGCAGGCTGGCGCCGTTTCGCCGGGCCTCAGCGAGGCAGATCGCCAGGTCCTTGCGCATCCAGTCGACGGCGAACCCGAAGTCGAATTCCCCCGCCGCCATGGTCTTGTGCCGGTTCTCCATCTGCCAGGACTGGGCGGCGCCCTTGGAGATCACGTCGATCACCGCGCCGGGGTCCAGCCCCGCCTTGCCGGCGAACGCCACGCCTTCCGCCAGCGCCTGCACGAGGCCGGCGATGCAGATCTGGTTGACCATCTTGGTGAGTTGCCCGGCGCCCGAGGGGCCCATGAGCCGGCACGATTTCGCGAACGCCGAAATGACCGGCTCGGCGCGCGCGTAGGCGTCCGCGTCGCCGCCGCACATCACGGTGAGCGCCCCGTTTTCGGCGCCCGCTTGCCCGCCCGACACTGGCGCGTCGATGAAGTCGAGCCCGAGCGCGGCCGCTTCGGCGGCCAGTTCGCGCGCCACGTCGGCGGAGGCGGTGGTGTGGTCCACGAACAGCGCGCCCTTTCGCATGCCGGCGAACGCCCCCTGCGTCCCCAGCGCGACTGAGCGCAGGTCGTTGTCGTCTCCCACGCAGGCGAACACGATGTCGGCGCCCTGAGCCGCCTCGCGCGGCGTGGGGGCGGCGCGACCGCCATGCTCTGCCACCCATTTCAGGGCCTTGGCGGCTGTGCGGTTATAGACCGTCGCCGGATGGCCCTTGCGGGCAAGATGGCCCGCCATGGGATAGCCCATTACGCCAAGCCCAAGGAATGCGACATGCGTCATGGGATCCTCCTGTTTCGCTCCGGGCTTTCCACGAAACGCCCGGCGTCGCAAGGCTTCAGACGCCAGGCCGGCGAACGCTGCGGCTGCGCGGCCGCCAAGGGCGCGGCAGACCCGAAAGCCTTTAGACCAAGGTCTTACAACATGAGCGGTGGCTGAGCGCGATTGCTCTTGCCATTTGCCATGCCGGGTGTTCGAGTACGGGAAATCTCGCGCCGGAGGGGGCGCGAAAACAGGTAGGGAGCTATCATGACTGTCAAACGTCGCGACTTCATCAAGACCGCCGCCATGGGCGCGGCGGCGTCCGCCGCCATCGCCGCCCCGGCCATCGCCCAGAGCTCGCCGGAGATCCGCTGGCGGCTGACCTCCAGCTTCCCGAAGTCGCTGGACACCATCTACGGCGCGGCGGAAGTGTTCGCCAAGGCCGTGTCGGAGGCCACCGACGGCAAGTTCCAGGTGCAGTGCTTCGCGGGCGGCGAAATCGTGCCCGCCCTGCAGGCGCTCGACGCCGTGCAGAACAACACGGTCGAGGCCTGCCACACCTGCATGTACTATTATTGGGGCAAAGACCCCACGTTCGCCTTCGGCACGGCCGTGCCGTTCGGCCTCAACGCGCGCCAGATGAACGCCTGGTTCTATCATGGCGGCGGCAACCAGATGATCGACGAATTCCTCGGCGACTACGGCGCGGTCGGCTTCCCGGCCGGCAACACCGGCACCCAGATGGGCGGCTGGTTCCGCAAGGAGATCAAGACGCCGAAGGACTTCGACGGCCTCAAGATGCGCATCGGCGGCTTCGCGGGCCTCGTGCTGCAGAAGCTTGGCACCGTGCCGCAGCTCATCGCGGGCGGGGACATCTATCCCTCGCTCGAAAAGGGCACCATCGACGCCGCCGAATGGGTCGGCCCCTACGACGACGAGAAGCTCGGCTTCAACAAGGTCGCGCCCGTCTATCACTTCCCGGGCTGGTGGGAAGGCGGGGCCGCGCTGCATCTGCTTATCTCCAAGCAGAAGTTCGCGGAACTGCCCAAGCACTACCAGAGCATCGTGCGCTCCGCGGCGGCGCTGGCCAACGGCGACGCGCAGGCCAAGTACGACGCCCAGAACCCGGCGGCGCTGAAGCGCCTCGTGGCGGCGGGCACGCAATTGCGCCCGTTCAGCCAGGAGGTCATGGAAGCCTGCTACAAGGCGGCGCTTGAGGTTTATGCGGAACAGTCCGCCAAGAACCCCAAGTTCAAGAAAATGCACGACGCCTACATGGCCTTCCGCAACGACCAGTACCTCTGGTGGCAGGTCGCCGAATACAACTACGACAACTTCATGATCCGCCAGCGCGCAAAGGGCTGACGCCTTTAGATCGAACCCGGCGAAGTCGAAGAAAAACCCCTGTGTTCCGCAGGGGTTTTTTTATGCGCACTTTAGAATTGCGCGAAGCGTAACGGCTGCGGATACGGTTAATGAGTAGCTTCAGTGGCTTGAATCAACGGAGGCCACATGAGGCGCTTTCTCTTTTCCGCAGCTTCGCTCATCGCAATCACGGCGGTTGCCGCTGCATCCGACCTGCCGGCGCGTTCCGTGCTCACTGTCCCGGCGCCGTCCTCGGCCCCCGTGTTCACGTGGAGCGGCGTCTATGGCGGCGTGAACGCAGGCGGGGCGCGCAGCCGCCAGGGCCTGACCTTCGATGCGCAGAACCCTTACGGCGGGCTTTTTAACCGCGACGCCGGGCTTGATCCGTTCGCAGCGGTCGCGGGCGGCGATCTGGACTCGATCGACAACGCCGGGTTCGCCTCGCGACCCACCAAGGACGCCGTCCGCGCGGCCCGCGATACGCTCCGCGTCGGAATGGACGCGTTCACGGCGGCGCAGGATCGGTCGGTCACGGGGGCCGACACCTTCTCCTTCGCTGAGCGCAACAACCGCAATAGCTTCACGGCAGGCGCGCAGCTTGGCTACAATGCGCAGTTCGGCTCCATCGTGTTGGGCGTCGAAGGGGACGTCAACTGGCTCGGCGGACGACGCGGCGACCCCTCGGCGAACGCGACGGACTTCTCGTTCGAGGGCGAGTATTTCGCAAACGCCGGCGCTCTCAACTTCTATAGCGGCGCGAACCCGTTCGACCCGGGCGGCACGTTCCCGGGCGTTAGCGGCCTTGCGTTCAGCGGCGGGCTTCTCAACAATCTGGCGGGCGATCCCACCGGTTCCGGCAGCCGCGCCGGCACGCTTTACAATGGAGCCGTGACGACCAGCGGCGGCCGCAGCGCCTGGCTTTCGACCCTGCGCGGCCGCGCCGGTTTCGCCCTCGATCGCTTCATGGTCTACGGCACCGGCGGTCTCGCGCTGCAAGCCGCAGGGCGGACCACGTCGAGCAGCAGCCTGACGCGCACAGATTGCCGCCCCGACATGAACTTCGACACCCTCACGCCGACGTCGTCCGTGAACATTCCCGGCGCGTGCGTTTCCACGACCAATTCTTACGTCGTGCATTCTCCCGGCCGTAAGCAGGTGGGTTGGGCCGCGGGTCTTGGTTTCGAGTGGGCGATGTTGAACAACGTGAGCCTCGGGGTCGAATACCTTCGCGTCAACTTCGGCGAGCAGCGCATCGACTTCGTCGATCCGGTGCTCACGGCGGCCGCCGACACCCGCGCGGCCCGAGTGCGCGTGCGCGCAGGAACGGACGAAGCGCCCGCCGGCCCGGCGCCCACTGGCGTCATCCGCTCGGCATGGTCCAAGGACTCCCATGACCTCGTCCGGATGAAGCTCAACTACCGGTTTGACGGCGGCTCGAGCGCGCCTGTCCTGGCCCGCTACTAGTCGCAAACGCAGCCGGAGAAGATACGGGCCCGGCTTTGCGCCGGGCCTTTTTTGTGCGCGCCGGGCGGCGCAGTTTCAATCGGGCAGGGGCTTGCTCACGGTCTCGTGGGCGCCTTCCTGCTGGTCGTGGACGGTGACGTTGACGCGCGGAAATGCGGCGGCGATGCGGGCGCCCTCGGCGACCGCCTGAGCGTGGTCCTGGAACGACGCCTTGCGCTGGTTGTCCACGCTCAGAACGTAGCGGCTGGAGTGCGTGAAGCTTCGCGGCTTGCGCGGCTCTGCGGTGCTGTGGTCGTCGTCCATGGGTTTTCTCCTGAATCGCCCGCTGGATGTCCGGTCGGACGGCGATCCGTCACCCTAGCACGTCGGCGCGCCGCGAAGCGGAATTCGGCCTCTGGCGCGCTAGAGCTGGATGAACCGGCACGGGTCGCCGGCCTTGGCGGCGGGCGCGTGGGGCGGGCGCACGATGAGGCCCTGAGCGGCCGCGAGGACGCCCAGCATGGACGAATCCTGCCGCGTGAACGCGGTGGCGACGGGCGTTCCGTCCCGCTCCCCGGCGAGGCGCGCGCGCAGATAGTCCTGCCGCTGGTCGTTGGCGGGCACGTCCGCGCCCAGAACGGCGGGCCGGCTCGGGTCCGCGACCGCGTCCCTGTCGCCGGTGAGCGCGCGCACCAGCGGCGCAAGAAACAGAACGGCGCACACGATGGCCGAAACCGGATTGCCCGGCAGCCCAAGGATGCGCATGTCGCCGATACGCCCGTGCATGAACGGCTTGCCGGGCCGCATGGCGATGCGCCAGAAGCCCAGCTCCATCCCCTCGCGGGTGAGGGCGGTCTGCACGAGGTCGTGGTCGCCCACCGAGGCGCCGCCCAGCGTCACCAGCACGTCGGCGCGCAGGTCGCGGGCGCGGCGAATGGCGGCTTCAAGCGCCGGGAAGTCGTCGCCCGCGATGCCGAGGTCGATGACGTCCGCGCCAGCCAGACGCGCGTAGGCGCCGACGGCGAAATTGTTGGAGGCGACGATCTGGTCGCGGCCGGGCTCCGCGCCGGGCGGGACAAGCTCGTCCCCGGTGGCGAGAATGGCGACCCGGGGACGCCGCACCACGCTGAGCGCGGGATGGTTCATGGCCGCCGCGAGCGCCAGTTCTGCGGGCCCCAGCAGGCGCCCGGCCTCCAGCAGCACGTCCCCGGCGGCGAAATCGAGGCCCGCCCGGCGCACGTAACGGCCCACGGGTTCGCTCGCCAGCGCCTCGACGAAACCGTCGGCGGCGCGCGCGTCTTCCTGGATGAGGATGCAGTCCGCCCCCTCCGGCACGGGCGCGCCGGTGAAGATGCGCACCGCCTCGCCCGCTTGCACGGCGCCCTCGAAACCTCGGCCGGCGGCGCTTTCGCCGATCACGCGCAGCCGCGCGGGAACCTGCGCGATGTCGCCGGCGCGCACCGCGTAGCCGTCCATGGCGGAGACCGCGCAGGGCGGCTGGGTGCGGCGGGCGGCGAGGTCCGCGGCCAGCCTGCGGCCCAGCGCGTCCGGCAGGGCGACGGTCTCAGGCTCCAGCGGCTGCGTCGCCGTCTCCAGAATGCGCGCCAGCGCGTCTTCGACCGGCAGCAGCGGCGAGGCCATCACGCTTGGCCCTGCGTCGGGGCCGGGCGCTTCCAGTCGCCGGACTTGCCGCCGGACTTCTCGTCCATGCCCACGCCCTCGATGGTCATGAATCGGTCGACCGCCTTCACCATGTCGTAGATGGTGAGGCACGCGACGCTCACGGCGGTGAGCGCCTCCATCTCGACGCCCGTCTTGCCGGTCACCTTTACGGTGGCCCGCACGCGCACCCCGGGCAGGGCGGGATCGGGTTCGAGCTCCACCGCCACCTGCGACAGCGCGAGGGGGTGGCACAACGGAATGAGTTCATGGGTTCGCTTGGCGGCCATGATGCCCGCGATGCGGGCCGTGCCCAGCACGTCGCCTTTCTTGGCGTCGCCCGCGAGGATGAGCGCCAGCGTCTCCGGCTGCATCGTCACGCGGCCGGACGCGACGCCGACGCGCACCGTCTCGTCCTTGGGGGAGACGTCCACCATGCGCGCTTCGCCATCGGCGCCGATGTGGGTGAGCTTGCTCATGCGCCGGTCTTCGCGCCGTTGACGGTCTCGCCGTGCAGCAGGACATGGGTGGCCTGCGCGACGTCCGCCTGGCGCATCAGGCTTTCGCCCACCAGGAAGCTGCGCACGTCCGCCCGGGCGAGGCGCAGGCAATCGGCGTGCGTGGAGATCCCGCTCTCGCCCACGATGATCCTGTCGCGCGGCACGTGGGGCGCCAGCCGTTCGGTGACGGCCAGCGTGGTTTCGAACGAGTGCAGGTCGCGGTTGTTGACGCCGATGAGCCGCGTCTCGAGGCGGAGCGCGCGCTCCAGTTCGTCCTCGTTGTGCACTTCCACCAGCACGTCCATGCGCAGGTCGTGGGCGGCCTTGTTGAGCTCCGCCGCCGTCGCGTCGTCCACCGCCGCCATGATGACGAGGATGCAATCGGCGCCCCATGCGCGGGCCTCGTACACCTGATAGGGATCGTACAGGAAGTCCTTGCGCAGCGCGGGCAAGCGAACTGCGTCGCGGGCCTGCGTCAGGAACTCGGGCGCGCCCTGGAAGGAGGGGCCGTCGGTGAGCACCGAGAGGCAGGCCGCGCCGCCGCGCTCATAGGCCTTGGCGAGCGCCGGGGGATCGAAGTCCGGGCGGATGAGGCCCTTGGAGGGGCTGGCCTTCTTGATCTCCGCGATCAGCGCGAAGCCGCCGGCGTCCAGCTTGCTCTCGATGGCGTGCGCGAAGCCGCGCGTGGGCGATTGCCGCTCGATCTGACGCTCCAGCGCGTGCAGGGGCATGCGCACCTTGGCTTCCGCGATCTCGCGCCGCTTGTAGAGCTCGATCCTGTGCAGAATGTCGGCCATGCGAACGCCTCTCTACGCGCGATTGGAAATCTCGATCAGCCGGTCGAGCGTCGCTTTCGCCCTGCCGCTCGCGATGGCGCCCGCCGCGATGTCGGCGCCTTCGCGAAGGGTCGCGGCGCGTCCCGCCACGATGAGCGCGGCGGCGGCGTTGAGCAAGGCGATATCGCGATAGGCGCTTGGCTTTCCGTCCAGCACCGCGCGCAGTTCGGCGGCGTTGTGCGCCGGGTCGCCGCCGCGCAGGTCGTCCGCGGAGGCGCGCGCAAGCCCGGCGTCCTCGGGCGTCACGGTGAACTCGCGGATCTCGCCGTCCTCAAGCGCGACCACGCGCGTCGGGCCTGTCGTGGTGATCTCGTCCAGCCCGTCCGCGCCGTTGACGAACCACACGCGCTCGGAGCCGAGGTTGCGCAGCACCTCGGCCATCGGCCGCAGCAGGTCGCCCGAGAACGCGCCCACGAGCTGGCGCTTGACGGCGGCGGGATTTGAGAGGGGGCCGAGGATGTTGAAGATCGTGCGCGTGCCCAGCTCAACGCGCACCGGGCCCACGTGGCGCATGGCGGCGTGGTGGTTCGGCGCGGCCATGAAGCCAAGGCCCGCTTCGCGCAGGCACCGCTCGATGGCCGGAGGGTTCAGCATGACGGCGACGCCCAGCGCGCCCAGAATGTCCGTCGCGCCGGACTTGGAGGACGCCGCCCGGTTGCCGTGCTTGGCCACGGGCACGCCGCAAGCCGCCACCAGGATCGACGCGAGGGTCGAAACGTTCCACGTGCCGGCGTTGTCGCCGCCAGTGCCGACGATGTCGATGGCCCCGGCGGGCGCGGCCACGCGCAGCATCTTGCGCCGCATGGCGGCCACCGCGCCGGTGATTTCATCCACCGTCTCTCCGCGCACGCGCAGGGCCATGAGGAAGCCGCCCATCTGCGCGGGCGTCACGTCGCCGGACAGCAGCGCGTCGAACGATTGCTCGGCCTCCGGCCGGGTGAGGCTCGCGCCGGTCGCCACTTTCGCGATGATGGGCTTGAAGGAGTCCAAACGTATCTCCTCAGGTGGTCGCGGGCGCGCGGCGGGTCTCGTTCCAGTCCCGCGCCAGATCGAGGAAGTTGGACAGGATGCGATGTCCGTGCTGCGACAGGATGCTTTCGGGGTGGAACTGGACCCCGTGCACCGGCAGGCTGCGGTGGGACAGGCCCATGATGAGCCCATCGGTCTCCGCCGTCACCTCAAGGTCCGCAGGCAGCGTGTCGCGCGCCACCACGAGCGAGTGATAGCGCGTGGCCTGGAAGTCCCCGTTGATGCCGCGAAAGATCGTGCGGCCTTCGTGGTGGATGGTCGCCAGCTTGCCATGCACGGGCAGGGGCGCGCGCACCACGTCGCCGCCGAACGCCTCGCCGATGGCCTGATGCCCCAGGCACACGCCGAACAGCGGCACGGCGCGGGCGGCGTGGATGAGGTCGAGGCAGATGCCGGCCTCGCGCGGCGTGCAGGGGCCGGGGGACAGCACGATAGCGTCCGGCGCGGAGTCCAGCACCTGCGCGACGCTTGCCTCGTCGTTGCGGCGCACAGTCACGTCCGCGCCCAGAGAACCCAGGTAGTGCACCAGGTTCCAGGTGAAACTGTCGTAATTGTCGATCAGCGTGACCGCCGGCATGCGGGCTCTCCTCGCCGTCCTTTTCGACGCCGCGCGCGCGCGCGTCAAGCCGCCGGTCCTGCCGGGCTTTGTGCGGCGGGCGCTTCGGCTCCGGGAGGCTATGCGGTATGTTCGCCGTCGCCCGCCCGGAGCGCGGCGGATGGGAGCTCCACATCAATGTCCAGCGCGCTTGACCATGTCGTCCTCGCCGCCCGCGACCTGTCGGCGCAGGCCGACTTCTATCGCCGCCTCGGCTTCCGGGTCGGGGCGCGCAATCATCACCCATGGGGCACGCAGAACCATATCGTGCAGTTCGACGGGGCGTTCCTCGAACTCATCGGGACGGAAGGCGCCTACCATGCGCCGGTCGATCCCGATCCGCGCGTGTTCTCCTTTGCGGGATTCATCCACGATTACCTGGAGAGACGCGAAGGCGCAGCCAAGCTGGCGCTGTCTTCCGGCGACGCGGAAGCCGAGGCGCGCCGGTTCAAGCAGGCGGGCGTCGGCGATTTCGAACCGTTTCATTTCGAACGGCGCGGCAAGCGGGCGAGCGGGGAAGAGACCCGTGTGGCCTTCACGCTGGCGTTCGCCGCCTCCAGGCTTCTGCCGGACGCCGGTTTCTTCGTCTGCCAGCAGCGCCGCCCGCAAGACTTCTGGGACCCGGCGCTCCAGACCCACGCCAACGGGGTGAGCGGGCTGCGCAGCGTCGTGATGGCGGCGGAAAATCCCTCCGACCATGCGGAGTTCCTCTCGCACTTCACGGGCGTGCGCGACATGGCGGCCACCTCCATGGGGGTCGATATCCCGCTTCCGGGCGGCCAGCGCATCGAGGTGCTGACGCCCGTCGCCTTCGCCTACCGGTACGGCGCGGCGGCCCTGGGGGAGGGCGACGGCGCGCCCCGCCTTGCGGCGATCACGTTCGCGGTGAGCGACAGGAGCGCGCTGGACGTCGCGCTGGCGGGGGCAAATCCTCCGCGCGAGAGCGTGCAGGGCCGAACGGTGATTCCGCCTTCTGCGGCCTTCGGGGTCGCGCTGGTCTTCTGAGCTAGTCGACGGACGTGTCCAGCTCCATCAGGCGCCGCGCCGCGTCGGGATCGTGGGTCGGCAGGTAGACCATGGGGCGGGACTGGGCGAGTTCGCGGATGTTGCGCAGCGTGTTCACCTGGAGACGGGGATGGGCCGCGTAGCCGTCCGCCACCATCTCGCACATGGTGGAATGGAGGTAGGAGGCGTCTCCGGCGAAGAAGAACATCAGCCCGCCGTCCTCGACCACGCAGGAGATCGATCCGTGAGTGTGGCCGGGCGTGCGCACCAGATAGATCGCGCCGTCCCCCGTGAGCGGCTGCGAGCGCGCGAGCCCGCCGATCTGGCCCGCGTTGAAGGTGACCATGCGCGGCGTCAGCCATTTGGGCCAGTGCGCGTTCGGATAGCCCGAGAGGCGCCCGACCCCGCCCATGCAGCTCGCCCATTCCTGAGCGCTGACGATGATGCGCGCGCGGTTGAAGTATTTCAGACCGCCCGAATGCCCGACCTGCATGTTGGTCATGATGACGCAGCCGACCTTTTCCGGGTCGAACCCGAGGGCGCGCAACTGCGGGCCGACTTCGTCCTCCGGGGCCACGCGATATTTCACGGCGCGCCGGTAATAAGGATGCCAGCGGGGGAAGAAGCCCGGCTCCATCACCCGCGCGCTGGCGCCGGTGTCCACCATGAACAGCCCCTCGGGGTGTTCGATGAGGTAGCAGTAGATCGGCAGTTCGCGCGTCCATTCCCGGTCGGAGAGGATGCGCCAGAGCCGGAACGGCCCCTGGCTGCGCGCCCTGATCTGGGCGGTTCGAAACTGCACCGTGCCGGTGCGGATGGGATGGATGCGCACCATCCGGTTGGGTTTGGTGGGGTTCCAGCTCGGACTCGGCCGCGGCATGACGACTCCCGGTTCAGCGTGGCGCTGCTCGGATTGTGAAGGACAACGGACGAAGCCCCGCACTGTTTCGTGCGCCGGACGAATTGTCTGCGGGCTTCTCTCCCGCGCCCGAATGGGCCATAAGGCTCCCGAAACTGGACAGGACCATGGCCCGCAAAACCTCCGCCAAGCTCGCACCCGCCCCCACGCTTCTGGGCCAGCACGTCGCCCCCGCGGCCTCGCCGGAAGAGGCGGTGCTGGAGCGCGTGCCGAACCCGCACACCGACACCGACTACGTGAGCCGCTTCACGGCGCCCGAGTTCACCTCGCTGTGCCCCGTCACCGGCCAGCCGGATTTCGCCCATCTGGTGATCGACTACGCGCCCGACAAATGGCTCGTGGAGTCGAAATCCCTCAAGCTGTTCCTCGGCGCGTTCCGCAACCATGGCGCGTTCCATGAGGATTGCACGGTGCGCATCGGCAAGGACATCGCCCGGCTGCTGAAGCCCAAATGGCTGCGCATCGGCGGGTATTGGTATCCGCGCGGCGGCATGCCCATCGACGTGTTCTGGCAGACCGGCACGCTCCCCAAGGGCGTGTGGGCGCCCGATCAGGGGGTCGCGCCTTATCGCGGGCGCGGCTGAGGCCCCAGTCCGTAGACGGAGCTCCGCAGGGCCAGCGTCAGCGCGGCGCGCTCCAGATGCGCCAGCCGCGCATACGGGACCGGGGCGCCGATCTCCACCGGAAACGGCGTGCCGATGCGCCGCCGCACCTCGTGGAAGAAGAGCGCGAGCCGCAAGGTCGGATGCACGTGGCTGACGATCTGGAACAGCCGCGAATTCTGGCCCGGAAAGTAGATCGGCGCGACGTCCGCCTGCGCACGCGCGACGACGCGCGCCGCGAACGGCGACCACGGACCGTCCATTGCGGGCTGCGCGCCCCAGCGATCCGGCGAGGTGGAGACCGCGCCCGCCGGAAAGATCACCACGCACCCGCCCGCCTGCGCATGGGCCAGCGCCTTCGCGCTGGTGTCGAGATTGACGCGCCGCGCCTCGGGCGTTTCGGAGAAATCCACCGGCATCAGGCGCTCGCGCATTTCGGGCGCGCGCATCAGCACGGAATTGGTCAGCACCCGGAAATCGGGCCGCACCTTCTCCATCAGCGCGCACATGACGATGCCGTCGATCACGCCGAACGGATGGTTGGCGACCACCACCAGCGGGCCTTGCCGGGGCAGGGCGGCGAGCCGCTCCGCGTCGTAGCGCAGGTCCAGCGAGAGCGCCCGGATTGCGGTGACGAAAAAGCCCGCCCCGTCCCAGCCGCTCGCTTGGTGCTGATCATACAGCCGCTTCAGCGTGTCGCGCCCGGTCGCCTTCTCCAGCGCGCCGATGGCGAGCCGCTTCAGCAGCGGGTCGGCGGGATCTGCGTACGTGAAGGCGCTTTCGAGCATGCCTCTCCCTGACGGGCGGATGTGACAGGACGGCGACGCCGGATCAGAGCGCCTTGGCCAGCTTGTCGAACGCCATGAGCTGGCGAAGCAGCCCCTCGAACTCGCCCAGCGGCACCTGGTTCGGCCCGTCCGAGAACGCATTGGCGGGATCGTCATGGGTCTCGATGAACACGCCCGCGACCCCCACGGCGACCGCCGCGCGCGCCAGAACCGGAACGAATTCGCGCTGCCCGCCGGACGACGCGCCCTGTCCGCCGGGCTGCTGGACGGAATGGGTGGCGTCGAAAATCACCGGCGCGCCGGTCTGCTGCGCCATGGTCGGCAGGCCGCGCATATCGGAAACAAGCGTGTTGTATCCGAAGCTTGTGCCACGTTCCGTCACCAGCACATTAGGATTGCCAGCGCCCGTCACCTTGTCCACGACGTTCTTCATGTCCCACGGGGCGAGGAACTGCCCCTTCTTCACGTTGACCGGCAGGCCCGTGGCGGCGGCCGCCACAAGCAGGTCCGTCTGGCGGCACAGGAAGGCGGGAATTTGGAGTACGTCGACGACGCCCGCGACCTTCGCGCAATGCTCGTTCTCGTGCACGTCCGTCAGGATCGGGAAGCCGAAGCGCTGCTTCACCTCCGCGAAAATGTCGAGGGACTGCTCGAGCCCCATGCCGCGCCGCCCGGTGAGGGACGTGCGGTTGGCCTTGTCGAACGAGGATTTGTAGACGATCCCGACGCCCAGCCGGTCGGCGATCTCGCGCAGGGCGCCCGCCATCTTGAGCGCGTGCTCGCGGCTTTCCAGCGCGCAGGGCCCCGCGATGAACGCCAGCGGCAGCCGGGCGCCGAACGTGACGGCGCCAGAGCCGCTGCCGATGGTGACTTCTGAATTCGGGGTCATGGGCGTCCGGGTGTTGGCGTGCGATCAGCGCCCTCATCCGGCCCTCGCTGCGCGAGCCGAAGGCCGGATGAGGGCGCGGCCGCCCATGCTCTACAGCAAGACGGCGCGGTGTTGAAGCGAGGGGCCGTTTGACCACTGGCGGGAATCGCCGCCACGATCTGAAAAGGATCTCCCAAGATTGCCTCTTTCTCTCGCAGCGCTCCTCAACTAGACAAATCGCGACGCATTTCTCGCCGGAGCCATTCTCATGACCGCCATTCTCGACATCACCGCCCGTGAAATCCTCGACAGCCGCGGCAATCCGACCGTCGAGGTCGAGGTCGTGCTGGAAGACGGCTCTTTTGGCCGCGCGGCCGTTCCTTCGGGCGCTTCCACGGGCGCCCATGAGGCGGTGGAGCTTCGCGACGGCGACAAGTCCCGCTATGGCGGCAAGGGCGTGCTCAAGGCGGTCGAGAGCGTCAACCGTCCGATCTTCGAGGCCCTTTCGGGCATGGAGGCGGAGGATCAGGTCAAGATCGACGAGACCATGATCGAGCTGGACGGCACCCACAACAAGGCCAAGCTCGGCGCCAACGCCATCCTTGGCGTGTCGCTGGCCGTCGCCAAGGCCGCCGCCGATTCGTCCGGCCTGCCGCTCTACCGCTATGTGGGCGGCACCCAGGCGCGCGTGCTTCCGGTGCCGATGATGAACATCGTCAACGGCGGCGCCCATGCGGACAACCCCATCGACTTCCAGGAATTCATGATCCTGCCCGTCGGCGCGCCGACGCTGGCCGAAGCCGTGCGCTGGGGCGCCGAAGTGTTCCAGGTGCTCAAGAGCGGCCTCAAGAAGGCGGGCCACAACACCAACGTGGGCGACGAGGGCGGCTTCGCGCCGAACCTGCCGAGCGCGGAAGCGGCGCTGGATTTCTGCATGGACGCCATGCGGCAGGCGGGCTTCGAGCCCGGCAAGGACATGTACCTGGGGCTGGATTGCGCGGCCACTGAGTTCTTCAAGAACGGCGCCTATCATTATGAGGGCGAAGGAAAAACCCGCAGCATCGACGAGCAGGTGGCGTATCTGGCCAAGCTGGTCGACGCCTATCCGATCGCGACCATCGAGGACGGCATGTCCGAGGACGACTGGGCCGGCTGGAAGGAGCTCACCAACGCCATCGGCGGCAAGTGCCAGCTGGTGGGCGACGATCTCTTCGTCACCAACGTGAAGCGCCTGTCGCAGGGCATCTCCACGGGCGTCGGCAATTCCATCCTCGTGAAGGTGAACCAGATCGGTTCGCTCACCGAGACGCTCGCGGCCGTCGAAATGGCCCATCGCGCGGGATACACCGCCGTCATGTCGCACCGCTCCGGCGAGACGGAGGACGCCACCATTGCGGACCTCGCGGTGGCCACGAACTGCGGGCAGATCAAGACGGGCTCGCTCGCGCGCTCCGACAGACTGGCCAAGTACAACCAGCTCATCCGCATCGAGGAGGAGCTTGGCTCGCAGGCGCGCTATGCGGGCCGGGCGGCGCTGAAGGCGCTGGCGCAGGGCTGAACGCCGTTCTGTAAGCGCCCGCTGCGCAGAGCGCGGCGCAAACTGCTTCTCCCCGCCGCGCGGGGAGAAGATCGACCATTCCGGAGCTTTCGCCCATGACCAGCCTCTTTGATCCGATCCGCGTCGGCGCCCTCGACCTGTCCAGCCGCATCTTCATGGCGCCCATGACGCGCTCGCGGGCGGACGCCGACGGCGTGCCGCTGGACATGGTGGCGGAGTATTACGCCCAGCGCGCCAGCGCGGGGCTGATCCTCAGCGAGGCGATCTTCGTGTCGCCCATGGCCAAGGGCTACGTGCGCACGCCGGGGCTGGCGACGGACGCGCAGGCGGCCGGATGGCGCCGCGTGGTCGAAGCGGTGCATGCGGCGGGCGGGCGCATTTTCGCGCAGCTCTACCACACCGGCCGGGTGGCCCTGCCGGAGTTCCTGCCCGGCGGGGCGCTGCCGGTCGCGCCTTCCGCCATCGCCATCAAGGGCCAGAACAAGACCGATTCGGGCCCGAAGGATTTCGTGGTTCCCCGCGCGCTGGAGACGGACGAGATCGGCGGCGTGGCGGGCGAGTTCGCCAGCGCGGCGCTGCGCGCCCGGGAGGCCGGCTTTGACGGCGTGGAGATTCACGCCGCCTCCGGCTACCTCATCCACCAGTTCCTGGACGCCAGCATCAACCAGCGCACCGACATCTACGGCGGCTCGGTCGAGAACCGCGCGCGCTTCCTGCTGCTGGTCGCGGACCGGGTGGCGGAGGCTGTCGGGCGCGACCGCGTGGGGGTGAAGCTCTCCCCGCGCATCAAGTTCAACGACGTCGAAGATCCTGACGCCGAGGCGCTCTATCCCTATGTGGCGCGGGAATTGTCGGGCCGGGGGCTCGCCTATCTGCATGGCGCCAAGCAGGGCGGCTACGAGGTCCACCAGGAGTTGCGGCCCCTGTACAAGGGCGTCTACGCGGCCGGGGCGGGCTTTACGGGCGAGACCGGGCAGGCCCTGCTGGAGAGCGGCGGTGCGGACGTCATCGTCTACGGCAAGCCGTTCATCGCAAACCCGGATCTGCCCGCCCGCCTGCGCCGCAAGGCCGAGCTGGCGCAGCCGGACTTCGCCACCGTCTACGGCGGCGGCGCCAAGGGCTACGTGGATTATCCCGCCGCCTGACCCGGCCGCCCGGCGGGGCCGATCATCTGTTTGTGATCGCCGCCCCGCGCTTAACTGCCTATATGCGTAGGCGGGGCGGCTGGACCGCTGCACAAGGGATGATCGCCATGCGCTTATTCGCACTCGCCATCGCCGCCGCCTGCCTGTCGGCGCCGTCTTTGAACCCGGCTTCGGCGCAGGGGCGGCCGGACACCACGCACATGTCCTGCGCGCAGGCGCGCGGCCTTGTCGCGACGCGCGGCGCCGTCGTGCTGGGCACCGGCCCGAGCCTCTACGACCGCTACGTCGAGCATCGGGGCTTTTGCACCCCGAGCGAAGAATTGCGCCCCGCGTTCGTGCGCTCCGGCGATTCGCCGCAGTGCTTCGTCGGATACCGCTGCGAGGAAGTGATCAACCGGGACAACCGGTGATCCTCTGGCTCAACGCCGCGCAATGAGATAGCCCTCCCGCGTTGGCGGGAGCGGCGATGCAGATCTTCAGCATATTGTTGGACGTTGTGGGGCCGGTGTTCGTCATCGCCCTCGTGGGCTATCTGTGGGCGCGCTCCGGCAAGGGGTTCGACTCAAGCTTCGTCGCCCTCATCGTCAACGCGGTTTCGACCCCGTGCCTCGTGGTGGATACGCTGACCACCGCCGGCCTCGCGCCCGCCGCCGTGGGGCAGATCGCGCTCGCCGCCGCGCTGTGCCTCACCCTTGCGGGCCTGTCGGGCTGGGCGCTGGTGCGCGGGCTTGGCCAGTCGGTTCCCACCTACCTGCCGCCGCTCATCTGGTCCAACGGCGGCAACATGGGCCTGCCGCTGTGCCTCTTCGCGTTCGGGGAGCGCGGCCTTGGGCTCGCCATCGGCTATTTCGTCGTCTCCAGCGTCACCAATTTCACCGTCGGACAGGCGATCGCCGCCGGGGGCATCAGCTATCGCGACGTGCTGCGCATGCCCATGACGTGGGCCATCCTGGTGGCGTTGACGATCATGACGACGGGGCTGCAACTGCCCGTGGTGGCGCAGCGCTCCGTGCATCTGCTGGGCTCAATCACCGTGCCGCTGATGCTGCTGTCGCTGGGCCATGCGCTCGCCTCGCTGAGCATCTCGTCGTTCGGGCGCAGCGCGACGTTCGCGGCCGCGCGCCTGTTCGGCGGCTACGGCATTGGCTGGCTCGTGGCGTGGGGGATGGACCTCGACGCCGCCGCGCGGGGCGTTGTCATCATCCAGAGCTCCATGCCGACCGCCGTGCTGACCTACCTGTTCGCCTCGCGCTACAACAACGAACCGCAGGAGGTGGCGGGAATCGTGGTGATCTCGACGGTGATGTCCGTGGTGACGCTGCCGCTGTTCTTCCTCACCGTGATGTGAGGTTCACGCGAGGCCCAGCCGCTGCTTCAGGCTGGGCTCGGCGTCCGCGCGCTTCAGGCAGACGTTGCGCTCCAGCACCACGAGATGCTCGTGCATCAGCCGGATCGCCCCCTCGGCGTCGCCAGCCTCCATGCGCTCGACGATGCGCGCATGCTCGTCATGTTCGCAGGAGGCGTTGCCCCAGGGCTGGTACAGCGCGACGATGAGCGAGCAGCGCGTGACGATCTCGTTGAGGAAGGCCTCCAGGATCGGATTGCGCGCCACCGCCGCCAGCCGCAGGTGGAAGGCGCTCGCCAGCCGCGCCCAGGAGGGCTGGTCGAACCGGTGCATCGCCTCGTGCTCCTCGCGCAGGTGGCGGCGCATGTCGGCGAAGTCCTCGGGCGTGCCGTTGCGCGTGGCCAGCCGCACCAGGGCGGCCTCCAGCCCCTGCCGCGCCTCGAAGATCTGGCGGGTTTCCTCAGGAGTGGGAATCGCCACGATGGCGCCCCGGTTGGGGCGAAGCTCCACGATATGGTCGTGCGCGAGCCGCTGCAACACGCGCCGCACCACCGCGCGGCTGACGCCGAACAGCTCGCAGAGCTGGGTCTCCGGCAGCCGGGCGCCGGGCGTCAGGCGCTGGTTCATGACGCTGTCGAAGATCGTGCGGTAGATCCGGCGCTCCACGTCCGGCTCGTCGTGCTCCGCCGCCGCTGGGTCCGGGCGCAGCTTTGCGTCCGTGCTCATGGGGCGCGCTCCAGCGCCGCGCGCTGCGTGGCGACCGCGAGCCTGATGAGCGCGAGGTCGCTGCCGGCGGGGCCCAGAAGCGAGACGCCCAGCGGAGTCCCGTCCGGCGCCGCGAAGGGCATGCTCACCTGGGGCAGGCCCGACAGGCCGCCGATGCAGGTCATCGCCATGGTGCGCAGGCGAATGGCGTCCACGTCCTTGGGGTCTGCGTTCCGCAGGGGCGCGAGGCTGGCGGCGGAGGGAAGCACCGCCACGCCGTCGTCCCCAAGCAGGGCGCGGACCTTGGCGCGGATGTCCTGCGCCTGCGCGTCCGCAGCCGCGGCGGCTTCCGCGCACACGAGGCTGGCGGCGCGCCAGCGGGCGGCCACGGGCGGCGCGAACACCGGCTTGGCCTGCAGGATCCAGTCGCCATGCACCTGCCAGCCCTCGAACGCGCCGGAGGTCGCATAGGCGTTGCGCCAATCCTCCAGCGAGGAGCCTTCGGAGGCGCGCACCGAGTGAGCCAGCGCTCCAAGGGCCTTCTCGAGGGCGGCGACGACGAGGGCCAAGGGCTCCGCGAACACGTCGTCGGCCAGCTCGCAGATGTCGTCCAGCCGCAGCAGGCGCGCCGGCTTGAAGCCGCTCTCGGGCAGCAGCGCCTCGCCGACCCGCGTGAACGCGCCCGCGTCGTGGGCGAGCCATGTGGGCGTGTCGTAGCGCGGATGCAAAGGCACCAGACGCTCGGCGGACAGCAGGCCGTGCGTGGGGCGCACGCCCCAGAGGCCGCAATAGCTGGCGGGCACGCGCGTGGAGCCGCCCGTGTCGGTGCCGAGCGCGAAGTCCACCAGTTCCGCCGCGACCGCCGCCGCCGATCCGCTGGACGAGCCGCCCGTCACCCGGCCGGGCGCGCGCGCGTTGAGCGGCGCGCCGTAATGGATGTTGTCGCCGTGCAGCGAATAGGCGAGTTCGTCCGTGATGGTCTTGCCCATGAGCGTCGCGCCCGCATCCAGCAGCGCCTGCACCACCGGGCTGGAGTTGACGGCGGGCTGGTGTGTGGCGAGCCACGTGGGGTTGCCCGCGCCCGTGACGTGGCCCGCGACGGCGAAGAGATCCTTGGCGGCGAACGTCAGGCCCGCCAGGGGCCCCTCGGGGGCGCCCGGCACGACGAAGCGGCCATGGGGCGCCCAAGCGCCAACGGTGTCTTCGATGGGAAATCCGTCGCTCATGCCAAAACCTCAGTGTTCAATGCGTCGATTGTTGAAACATGCGCGCAGATCGCGCCCGGCGTGGCCATCCACACTTTGCCCTCGTCGCGCGCCGCCGCGATGTGCGCGAGGGCGCGGCGCAGGTGCGACAGACGGTAGGGCTGGCCCACCAGATACGGGTGAAGCGCGACGCCCATCACCAGCGGTTGCCGGGCGGACTGGCGCAGCATCTCGTCGAAATTGTCGACGATCATCTGGGCGAAATCCTTCCCGTCGAGCTGGCGCGCCACGATCATGGGAATGTCGTTCAGCTCCTGCGGGTAGGGGATGGACCAGAGCGAGCCGCCGCCGCGCGTGCGCATGCGCACCGGCTGGTCGTCGTGGCACCAGTTCAGCGTGTAGCGATAGCCGGTCTCGGCCAGCAGGTCCGGCGTCGCATGGCTCTCGGACAGCCAGGGCGACAGCCAGCCTTCGGGCGCCTTGCCGCTGTGGGTCCGCATCAGGTCGCGGCAGCGCGCCAGCAGGTCGCGTTCCTCCGCCTCGGAAAAGGCCGCCTGCCGCTCGGCGTTGGTGTGTCCATGGCCGATCAGTTCGTCGCCGCGCGCCGCGCAGGCGGCGACCAACTCCGGGCAATGGTCGTAAAGGGCGGTGTTGATGATGGCCGAGGAGGGCAGGGCGAGGTCGTCGAACAGCTCGAGGCAGCGCCATGCGCCGACGCGGTTGCCGTATTCCCGCCAGGAATAGTTCAGCACGTCCGGCTGGGGCGAGGCGGGGCCGATGTTGGCTCCCAGCCCTTCGCCGAACGCGAAATGCTCGATGTTGAAGCCAAGGTACACCGCCAGCCCGGCGCCGTTGGGCCAGCGATAGTCCGGACGCCGGACAATGGGCGAATAGTCGAACCGGCCATGGGTCGGCAGCGGGCCGCGATAGGGCGCGTTCGTCATGGCGCCTGCTCCCCGCCAAGTCCGGCGCGCACGAGCAGGCGTTCGGCGCTGTCGTTCCACACGTCCATCTCCGTAATGAGGCCGTCGCGCACCACGTAGCGGTCCACGTAGCGATTGCCTTCAAACGCGGCGCCGTCGGGCCATGCGCCGTACAGCGTGCCCAAACTGTAGACAATGGTCATGCCGGGCCCGCCGCCCTCCACGGTCTCGGTGCGCTCGATGCGCTTCTTCACCCACGCATAGCGGCCCGCGTTGAAAGCCGCGCATTCCGCCGGGTCCCGCATGGCGCGTCCGCCCGTGAAGCGGATGCGCAGGTCCGGCGCGACGAAGCGCCTTGCGGCGGCGGGATCGGGGATCATCAGCAGGCGCAGGTATTCGTCGACGATCTGCGCGGGCGTTTCCCACGTGTCGGAGGCGGATGCGGGCGATGCGTCTGTCATTGGCGGTCCCTGGGCGTGGCGGCGCGCGGGTCTCGCGGCCAGGTGTGGCCAACCCTGAGCAAGCCATGTGCCATATTGTGCACAATCCGCCCTCCCGCGTGTGCGCATGGATTTAGGAGCTTTGGGCACACTGGCACGGGCCTTGCCTAGTCTCCGGGGTCGCCAACACGAGCCAGGGTCAGCCCTGCTGCGTTTCGCCGGAGAGTTTCATGGCCCATTCCTTTTCCCCCATCACCCGCCGGCGCCTCTTCGCGGGCGTCTCGGCGCTCGCATTCGCGGTCTCCGCAGGCGCCGCCTTCGCGGCCGACCCGATCAAGATCGGCCTCGTGACCGCGCTCTCGGGCCAATCGGCTCTCGCCGGGGAGGCGATTTCGCGCGGCATGACGATCGCGATCGACGAGGTGAACGCCAAGGGCGGCCTGCTGGGCGGGCGCATGCTGGAGCTGGTGCGCCGCGACGACGAGGGCAATCCCGCCAAGGGCGTCACGGCTGCGCGCGAACTCATCTTCCGCGAGAAGGTCGCGGTGCTGTTCGGCGGCCTCGACACGCCGGTCTCCATGGCCATCGTGCCCATGATCAACGCCGAGAAGGTGCCCTTCATGGGCCCGTGGGCGGCGGGCACCGGCGTCACCAAGAACCCCGGCAATCCGAACTTCGCCTTCCGCGTGTCGGCTGTGGACGAGATCGTCAACGTCGGCATGCTGGATTACGCCCAGAAGACCTTCAAGGCCACCAAGCCCGGCCTGATCCTCGTCAACAATCCGTGGGGCGAATCCAACGAGGCGGGCCTGAAGGCCGCGCTCGCCGCCAAGGGCATGAGCGCCGTGGGCATGGAGAAGTTCCAGGACAACGACGTAGACGTCGTTCCCCAACTCACGCGTCTGCGCGCCGCCGGAGCGGACGTGCTGTTCATGGTGGGCAACGTCGGCCCCTCGGCGCAAGTCGTGAAGTCGCTGGATCGCATGGGCTGGAAGGTCCCGATCGTCTCCCACTGGGGCCCGGCGGGCGGGCGCTTCACGGAGCTGGCCGGCCCAAGCGGCAAGGACGTGCATTTCGTGCAGACCTACAGCTTCTTCGGCAAGCAGTCGCCGGTGGGCGAGCGGGTGATCGGCGCGTTGAAGGCGAAGTATCCGAACATCAAGGGCGTGGACGACATCACCCCGGCGGTGGGCGTCGCCAACGCGTACGACGGCTTGCATCTCTCGGCGCTCGCCATCGCGGCGGCCGGCTCGACGGACGGCGACGCCGTGCGGCAGGGCTTCTACAAGATCGGCAAGTACGAGGGGCTCATCAAGACCTACGAGACGCCCTTCAAGCCCGGCGTGCATGACGCGATCCAGGCGGGCGACTACGTGTGGGCGCAGTTCATCGAAAACCGCATCCTGCCCGTGGGCGTGACGAACTGACCCGAAACGTCCCGGCGCGCGCGGCCTGGCGCTGCGCGCGCCTGCATCAAGGAAATTCCCGCATGCTCCTCACGGCCCTCATCAGCGGCATCGGCCTTGGCAGCATGTACGGCCTGATGGCGCTGGGCTTCTACGTCACCTACGCGGTCTCCGGCACCGTGAACTTCGCGCAGGGCAGCTCGATGATGCTGGGCGCGGTGCTCACCTTCGCGTTCGCGCGCACGCTGGGCTGGCCGATGCCGGTCGCGATCCTCTGCGCGCTGGCGCTGTGCGCCGTCTACGGCCTGCTGGTGGAGTTCATCGCCGTGCGGCCCTTCGCCAGCCGGGGCTCCGATTCATGGCTCATGGCCACTGTGGCGCTGGGCATCGTGCTCGACAATCTCGTCATGTTCACCTTCGGCAAGGAGCCGCGCAGCCTGCCGTCTCCCCTCGCGCAATCCTCGCTCGAGGTCGGCGGCGTGAACCTTGGGGTGTATCCCTTGCAGGCGGTCATTCCCGTCATCGGGCTCGCGCTTGCGGGCGCGCTCTACCTTCTTTCCGTGCGCACCCGCTGGGGCTCCGCCATGCTGGCCGTGGCGCAGAACCGGGCCGCCGCGCGCCTCATGGGCATCCCCATCAAACGATCCATCGCGCTCGCGTATGCGCTCTCGGCGCTGTTTGCTGGCGTCGCCGGGGTGCTCATCGCCCCGCTCGCCAACGTCCATTCGGACATGGGCGCCCTGTTCGGCCTCAAGGCGTTCGCGGTCGCCATCCTGGGCGGGCTCACGAGCGCCTGGGGAGTGATGATCGCCGGGCTGATCTTCGGCGTCGCGGAGGCGCTGGTCACCACGTCGCTGGGCTCCGGCTATACGCAAATCATGACGTTCTCGCTGGTCATCCTGGCGCTCGCGCTGCGGCCCAACGGCCTGTTCGGCCGCGCTGAGGTGAAGAAGGTATGAGCCAGTCGTCCTCACGCGGGCTGGCGGACGTCGCCGGGGCCAGCGCCTTCATCGGCCTGCTCATCGCGGGCGCCGCCATGGCGCTGACCCTCAACGGCTACTACGTCTTCGTGCTCGCCAACGTGGCGCTGTTCGCGCTGGTGGGCGTGGGCATGAACGTGCTGATCGGCCTCAGCGGCCAGATGTCCTTCGGCCACGTGGGTTTCTACGCCATCGGGGCGTACGTGGTCGCCATCATGACCAAGGCGGGTATCAGCTTCTGGCTCGCGTGGCCGCTGGGGGCCGTTCTGGCGGGCCTCGTGGGCGCGCTGCTGGCGCTGCCCGCCCTGCGGGTGAAGGGGCCGTACCTGGCGATGATCACCATCGCGTTCGGCTTCATCGTCGAGCATTCCATCGTCGAGATGCGCTCGCTCACCGGCGGGCAGAACGGCGTCATGGGCATCGTTGCGCCGCAACTCGGCAGGCTCGCGTCGGGCGAACGCGCCGTGACGCTGCTGGCGCTGGCCGCCGTGGGCGTCGCGTTCTGGGCTTACGTGCTGCTGTCGCGCGGCGCGTGGGGCGCAGGGCTGCGGGCGGTGCGCGATTCGGAGACTGCGTCGGAATCCATCGGCCTCAATCCGCTCGCGGTGAAGACCGTGGCGTTCGCGGCGTCGGCGGTGTGCGCGGGCGCGGCGGGCGGGTTGTTCGCGCCACTCTCGGGCTTCGTCACGCCGCACACGTTCGGCTTCGCGCAATCCATCCTGTTCGTGCTGGTGGTGATGATCGGCGGGGCGGGCTCGGCCTGGGGCCCGCTCATCGGCGCCGTCGTGGTCGGCCTTCTCCCGGAGCTGCTGTCGAGCCTTGAGGATTTCCGCCTCCTGTTCTTCGGCGTGCTGCTGCTCGTGGTGCTGTGGGCCGCTCCCACCGGCGTCGCGGGCCTGATCGGCGCGCTCGGGCGGCGCGTTCGCGCCCTCTTCGCGCCGTCGCCGACGCCGACGCTGACGGCGAGCGAACCGGCCGACGGCGGGCCGGTCCTGTCAAAGCGTCCGCGCCAGCCGATCTTCGCCGATGCGCTGAGCATCAGCTTTGGAGGCGTGCATGCCGTGTCCAATCTCTCGTTCGCCGCCCAGCCGGGTCAGGTGACGAGCCTCATCGGCCCCAACGGCGCGGGCAAGACGACCGCGCTGAACATGCTGAGCGGCTTCTACACGCCCAGCTCCGGCGGCTTCCGCCTCGGGGAGCGCGCGCTGGGCGGCGCCCCGGCGATGGCGGTGGCGCGCGCGGGGCTGGCGCGCACCTATCAGACCTCGCAGCTATTCGGGTCGCTGAGCGTGCTGGAGAACGTGACGCTCGCCATGGGCCGCGGCAGGCTCGGGCCGCTGCTCGGCTCGGCCCGCTTGCGAGCGCCCAAGGCGCAAGCCCGCGCGCTCGCGCTGCTCGCCTGGTGCGGCTATGCGGGGGACGTGCGCGCGCCCGCCGCAGACCTCGCCCATGTGGACCGCCGCCTCGTGGAGATCGCCCGCGCGCTGGCGCTCGACCCCGACGCGCTGCTGCTGGACGAACCCGCCGCCGGCCTGTCCAGCGACGACAAGCGCCAGCTCGCCGCGCTGCTGCGCCGCATCGCCGACGCGGGCCTCGCGCTGGTGCTGGTGGAGCATGACATGACGCTGGTGATGGGCGTGTCTGACTACGTCGTGGTGCTGGACGCAGGCCAGCGCCTCGCCATGGGGACGCCCGCCGAGATTCAGGAAAACCCCGCCGTCCGGCAGGCTTATCTGGGCGAACAGGCGGCGCCTGCCGCGCCGCGCCAGGCCGCGGCCCCCGGCGAGCGGCGCGAGATGCTGGGCGTCAACGCCCTCGTCGTCGGCTATGGGGCCGAACCCGTGCTGCACGGCGTCGACGTGCAGGTGATGCGCGGCGAGGTGGTCGCGCTGCTGGGCGCCAACGGCGCGGGCAAATCCACGCTCATGCGGACCCTTGCGGGGCTGCATCGTCCGGTGCTCGCCGGCGGCGTGACGCTCGACGGGCAGGACGTGGGCGGCATGGGGGCGGAGCAGATCGTCGCGCTCGGCATGGTGCTGTCGCCCGAAGGACGCCAGTTGTTCCCCGAACTCTCGGTGCTCGACAACATCCGGCTCGGCGCCTTCCTCCAGCCGGAGAATCGCGACTCCCGGGTGGAGGAGATGCTGGGGCGTTTTCCGCGACTGCGCGAGCGGCTGCACCAGCGCGCCGGGCTTTTGTCCGGGGGCGAGCAGCAGATGGTCGCCATCGCCCGCGCGCTGATGTCGCGCCCGCGCATCCTGTTGCTGGACGAGCCCTCGCTGGGCCTTGCGCCCAAGATCGTCGCGGAGCTCTTCGCCGCCCTGGACCAATTGCGCCGCGACGGCATGACGATCCTGCTCGTCGATCAGATGGCGGGGCTCGCCCTGTCGCTGGCGGACCGCGCCTATGTCATCGAGGGCGGACGCATCGTGGCCCATGGGGACGCGGAGAGCGTCGCGCGGGACGGGGCGCTGGCGCAGGCGTACCTGGGCGCGCAGCACGAGCGCGCTTAGCGCGCGCCAAAGCCAAAGCTTTGCCGCGCCAGCCTTTTTCTGACGTCCCGCCGCCGCCTTTTCGCCGCCCAGAAGCGCTATTGCCTTCTCATTTGGCGAATCAAAGAGGAGCGGCACGATGGCGGCGCATGACGGGGGGTGTCTTTGCGGAGCGATCCGCTACCGGGTTTCGGGCGAACCGATCGCGTCGGTCGCCTGCTATTGCCGCGATTGCCAGCACGCCGCCGGCGCGGGGCCCAACAACATGCTGCTCCTGAAGAAGGACCAGCTCGAAATCCTGCGCGGTCGTCCGCGCGCCTACTGGAACTTCGCGGAATCGGGGCACCGGGTCGGGCGCCATTATTGCGAGACCTGCGGCGCGCCGCTCTTTCAGGAAACCGCCGCGCATCGCGACATGGCGATGGTCAAGGTTGGGAGCCTGGACGATCCCTCCGCCTTTCCCCCGCAGACGAACGTCTGGACCGCGTCCGCCCAGCCGTGGATGCACGTCGACGCAAGCCTTCCGACCTTCGCGCAGGAGCCCGGGAGCGATGCGCCCCGGGAGCCGCAATCGTCCGGCGGCTGATCAGGTCACTTCGAAAAAGGCCGCCAGTCCCCCGACGGCGTGCTCCATGACGCCCGAGCCGATCCGCCAGCGGCCGGGATTGTCGGCCACGAACGCGATGCGGGTGGTGCGGCCCTGCGGGACGATGACCGAATCGCGCCAGTAGGGCTCCCAGCCGTCGTCCAGCCCGTGCAGCAGGCGCATCGCATGGCCGTGCAGCCGCATGACGTGGTTGACCTGCGACTTGTTGACGAAGCCCAGCGACACCGGCGTGCCGCGCTTCACCGAGAACAGCGGATCGCCGTTGCGCACGGGCTTGGGCGGGCCCATGCGCCAGAACACGCTCTCGCCCGCGCAGGCGGCCGGGTCGAGCCCTGCGGCGGGCGGCGCGGCTTCAATCGTCAGGTCCATCCTGCGGGCGGCCTCCAGCCGGATCGCGTCTGGCAGCAGCGGATTGGCGGGCGTTCCCTCGATGGGCGGCCGCTGGTGGAACGGCGCGCCCTTGGCGGTGAACTGGATCAGCGTCCGGTCCTTCTCCGCGGGCAGGGGCGACAAGGGCCCGCCGCGCAGGATCAGCCGCACGCTCTCGCCCTCGGCCTCCGGCATGTCGAAGATCATGTCGAACCGCGCGCCGGGACCGGCGGGCAGGGTGCTGCGCACGGGTTCGAAGGCGCCGCACGGCTGTCCATCGATGGCGACCACCATGGGGCGGGCGCCCTCGAGGCTCAGCGCCATGATGCGGGCGCTGGCCGCGTTGGCGAGCCGCAGGCGCACGCGGGCGCGGGGCTCGATCTCGTGGGTGGCGATCTCGGCCTTGCCGTTGACGCAGGTCATCGCCCCCACGGCGCCGAACCGGGCGGCGTGCTCGCCGGTGTGGACGCTCCGCTCGTCGCCCTTGCAGCCCGCGATCTGGCCGTCCTCGCCCAGCGACCAATCGTCGATGACCGCGACGAGATCGCGGTCGAGGTCGAGCGGCTTCTCGTCCTCCACGATCAGCAGCCCGCGCAAGCCCCGCGTCACCTGCGCGGCCATCTGGGGGCCTGTGTGGGCGTGGTAGAGGAACGCGCCGGAATCGGGCGGCGTGAAGCGATAGTCGAAGCTCTCGCCAGGCATCACGGGCTTCTGGACAAGGGGCGCCACGCCGTCGAAGGCGTTGGGTCCGCGCACGCCGCGCCAGTGGATGGACGTTGGGCTGTCGAGCTTGTTCACGAGTCGAATCTTCAGCTCGTCGCCCTTGCGCAGGCGCAGGACGGGACCGGGCGTCGCGCCGTCGTAACCCAGGATGCGCGTGGACGCCTCCGGCGTGAAGCTGGCCGCGCCGGGCCGGGCCTCCAGCACGCGAAAGCCGTCGCCCTCCTGCGCACGGAGCGACAGGGAAGGGAGAAGGCAGGCTGAACCCAGCAGGAAATGTCGGCGGTCGATGCTCATGATCCTTTTATATGGCGGCGCCGCCAGCTTTGCACCCGCAGCTTGAGCGGAGCTTGATCCGGCTGGCGCGGGACGTGCGGCGCCGTTCGCCATAGCGCCGCGACGCGCTATAAGTTCCCCATCAAGGGGCGGCGCAGCCCCACGGGAGGTGCGACATGACGCTCACGATCGAGAAACTCCATCCCGCGCTCGGCGCGCGCGTCACGGGCGTCGACCTCGCGCAGCCGCTTGATCCCGCGGACGCGCAGGCGATCCGCCGTGCGTTCGACGAGCACATCGTGCTGGCGTTTCCTGCGCAGACCCTCGACGAAGCCCAGCAATTGCGGGCTGCCGAGACGTTCGGCCGGGTCGCGATGCGCCGCAAGCCCGTCTCGGGCGACGGGCCGGGGGGCGATTTTGACACCCCCTTCATGCTGGTCACCAACATCGTCGAGAACGGCAAGCCCATCGGGGCGTTCGGCGACGGCGAAATGTGGTTCCACCATGACACCAGCTACTACCCCGAGCCACACCGGG
>JAQGJX010000185.1 GCA_028290405.1 Hyphomicrobiales bacterium | reverse complement strand
TGGAGAAGGTTGCGTTTGACCTTGGCGAATACATTCGCCATGCGCGCGAGACGCTCGGCTACAAGAAGGTGATCCTGGTGGGCTGGTCGGGCGGCGGCTCGCTGTCGCTGTTCTACCAGGGACAGGCGGAGAACCCGTCCATCACCCACACGCCGGCCGGCGACCCCTATGACCTCACGGCCGCGAACCTTCCCTCGGCGGACGGCGTCATCTTCATCGCCGCGCATCTCAGCCGCGCCGAGACGCTGACCGAGTGGCTCGACCCTTCGGTGGTCAACGAGCTTGATCCCGATGCGCGCGATCTGGAATTCGACATCTACAACGCCAACTGCCCCAACAAGGCGCCCTTCCCGGCCGAGTTCGTGGAGCGGTTCCGCACGCGCCAGCGCGCCCGCAACCGCAAGATCACCGACTGGGCGCTGGACATGCTGGAGACGCTGAAGCGCCGCAACGACGGCGAGATGGAGCGGGCGTTCGTCGTGCATCGCACCATGTGCGACGTGCGCTGGATCGACCCGAGCGTCGATCCCAACGACCGCAAGCCGAACTGGACCTACCTGGGCAACCCCGTCACGGTGAACGCCGGCCCCGTGGGCCTTGCGCGCTTCTCCACGCTGCGCTCATGGCTTTCGCAATGGTCGTACGACCTTTCGAACGCCAAGGGCCCAACGAACGCCAGGCGCATCCACAACGTGCCCGTGCTGCAAATCGAGAACACGGCCGACGACGCCGTGCCGTCGACCCACAACCCGGCCATCCACGAGGCGCTCGCCACCAAGGACAAGGAATACGTCCAGATCGTCGGCGGCACGCATTACTACCTCGGACAGCCGGACCTTCTGAAGCGCTGCATCGATACGGTCATCGACTGGAGCGTGCGCAAGCAATTGCTGGCAATTCCGCCGCGCTGAACGCGGCCGCCCTCCAAGCGCGCCCCGGCCCCGCCGGGCGCCTTGCGACAACATACGAGTTTGAAGATGAGCAAGCCCAAAATCGCCATCGCAGGCGCCGGCATCGGCGGCATCGTGGCTGCGCTTTCGCTGCTGCAACGCGGCTTCGACGTGGATGTTTACGAGCAGGCGCCGGAGCTGCGCGAGCTTGGCGCCGGGTTGCAGATGAGCGCCAACGGCACCCGCGTGCTGATCGCGCTGGGCCTGCGCGACGCCATCGAACCCATCGCGTGCGTGCCGGAAGGCAAGGAAGTGCGCCTCTACAGCACCGGCCAGACATGGAAGCTGTTCGACCTCGGCCAAGCGTCCGTGGAGCGCTATGGCGCGCCTTACTGGATGGTGCATCGCGGCGACGTGCACACGATCCTCGTCGATGCGCTTGAGGCCGCAAAGCCCGGCGCGCTGCACCTGAACCACAAGCTGGTGGACTTCGAGCAGTCCGACGTTGGCGTCACGATGTCGTTCGAAAACCAGCCCGCCGCGACGGCCGATGTGCTGATCGGCGCCGACGGCGTGCATTCGCGCGTGCGCCAGGCGCTGTTCGGCGACCTGCCCGCCCTGTTCACCGGGGTGGCGGCCTGGCGCGGCCTTGTGCCGATGGACCAGCTGCCCAAGCATCTGCAGCGGCTCGTGGGCTCCAACTGGGTCGGCCCGGGCGGCCACGTGATCACCTATCCGCTTCGCGCCGGCAAGCTGCTCAACTTCGTCGCCGCCATCGAGCGCGACAACTGGGCGGTGGAATCGTGGACCGAGCGCGGCACCCGCGAGGAGTGCAAGGCGGACCTGGCGGGCTGGCACGAAGACGTGCAGGCCATGGTGGACAACATCGAAGTGCCCTACAAATGGGCGCTTCTTGGCCGCGACCCGCTGCCGCAATGGACGGTGGGCCGCGTCACCATGCTGGGCGACGCCTGCCACCCCACCCTGCCCATGCTGGCGCAGGGCGCCAACATGGCCATCGAGGACGGCATGGTGCTGGCCCGCTGCATCGAGGCGGACAAGGACGACCTGCCTGCGGCCCTGAAGCGTTTCGAGCGTGCGCGCATCGAGCGCACCTCCCAGATCGTGCGCCGCTCCAACGAGGCCGCGAAGCGGTTCCACAACCCGGCCCTTGCGGATCCCGCCGGCGCCGAGGCCTATGTGAACCGCGAATGGGCGCCGGAAAAAGTCGAGGGCAATTACGGCTGGCTCTTTGAATATGACGCGCTGACGGTCAGCATCTAGCCTAGACTGGCGGCACATCGGCGAAACTCGGACGGGCGGGCGCAATGAACAAGATGGATGCTGGCTCGGGGATCTGGATCGGCAAGGAGCCGCGCCGGAAGGAAGACCTCCGCCTCGTCTCGGGCGCCGGCTGCTACGCGGACGACATTGCGTTCGCAGGCCTCGCGCACGCCTATGTGATCCGCTCGCCGCACGCGCACGCGCGCATCGCGTCGCTGGACGCCAGCGCCGCCCGCGCCATGCCGGGCGTTCTGGCCGTCTACACCGGCGCCGACGTCGCAGCCGACGGGATCGGCGCCATTTCGCACGCCACCGGCAGCTCGAAGATGGGCTCCGACATGCCGCTCGCGAACCGGGACGGCAGCGAGCGCCTTGTGACGCCGCAGCCCCCCATGCCGGCGGAGCGCGCGCGCTTCGTGGGCGAGCCCGTCGTCATGGTGGTCGCGCAGACGCTGCTGGCCGCCAAGGACGCGGCAGACGCGGTCATGCTCGACTGGGAGCCCCTGCCCTCCATCAGCCGCGCCATCGACGCGGCCGCGCCCGGCGCGCCGCAGCTTTGGGACAACGTGCCAGGCAATATCGCGCTCGACGGCGACCTTGGGGACGCGGCCGCCACGGAGGCGGCGTTCGCCAACGCGGCCCACCGGGTGAAGCTGACGAGCCAGGTGCAGCGCGTAACCGGCGTGCACATGGAGCCGCGCGCGTGCATCGGGGAATTCGACGCGGCGGCGCAGAAGTACACGCTGCACGCCTCCCACGGCGTCGGCGTCGTGCAGATGCGCATGGAAGTCGCCAAATCGCTGGGCGTGGACGAAGCGAACCTGCGCGTCGTGGCGCCGCCCGACGTCGGCGGCAATTTCGGCACGCGCAACGCCACCTATCCCGAGTTCATCCTCGTCGCCTGGGCCGCCCGCAAGCTGGGACGCCCGGTGAAGTACGTCGCCGAGCGGCAGGACGCGCTTTTGTCGGACTATCAGGGCCGCGACCTGCACGTGCAGGCCGAACTGGCGCTGGACGAGAAGGGCCGCTTCCTCGCGCTGCGCTCCGTCAACACCAGCAACGTGGGCGCCTACACCACCTCGTTCGTCGCGCTGAACAAAGGCGCGCAGATGATGACGAGCCTCTACAAAGTGCCTGCCGGCCATGTGCAGGCGCGCGCCGTCGTCACCAACACGCCCGCCACCATTCCCTACCGCAGCGCCGGGCGCCCGGAGGCGATCTACACCATCGAGCGGCTGATCGATCTGGCCGCGCGCCAGTGCGGCTTCGACCGTGTGGCGCTGCGCCGCCGCAACATGATCGCCGAAAAGGAACAGCCGTACCGCAACCCGTTCGGGGTGAGCTACGACAACGGCGCCTACGAGCGCGTGATGGACCAGGCCTTGGAGATGGCGGACTGGAAGGGCTTTCCGGCCCGCCGCAAGGAGGCCCGCAAGCGCGGCAAACACCTCGGCATCTCCATCGCCAATTACATCGAGACCACGAGCGGCGCCCCGCGCGAGCGCGCCGACGTGACGGTGACGCCAGACGGCTGGATCGACGTGGTCATCGGCACCCAGAACTCCGGCCAGGGCCATGAGACCAGCTTTTCGCAGGTTGTGGCCGAGTGGCTGGGCGCGCCGCTGGAGCGGGTGAAGATCCGCTTCGGCGACACGGACTTCGTGAAAGCGGGCGGCGGCTCCCATTCAGGTCGCTCCATGCGTTTCGCCAGCATCGTCATGCGCGAGGCGAGCACGCAGATCATCGACAAGGGCAAGCGCATCGCGTCCGCGCTGTTCGAGGCGGACGTCGCCGACATCGCCTTCGGCGAGGGCGCGTTCACCCTGGTGGGCACCGACCGGGCGCTGAGCCTCTTCGAGGTAGCCGGCAAGGCGCTTGCGGGCGCCGGCCTGCCGGAAGACCTGCGCGGGCCGCTGGGCGCCACGTCCGACAAGGTGACCCTTGGCCTAGCCTATCCCTACGGCTCTGCGGTTTGCGAAGTCGAGGTCGACGCCGACACGGGCGAGACGAAGATCGTGCGCTACACGTCCGTGGACGACGTGGGCCGCGCCGTGAACCCCATGATCCTCCATGGCCAGACCCATGGCGGCATCGTGCAGGGCGCCGGCCAGGCGCTGATGGAGCGCGTCTACTTCGATCCGCAGGGGCAGAACCTGTCGGCCTCGTTCATGGACTACGCAATGCCGCGCGCGTCCGACTTCCCCAGCTTCATCACGGGGCTCAGCGAAGTGCCCGCCAACAGCCATCCGCTGGGCCTGCGCCCGGGCGGCGAAGGCGGCACGACGCCCGCGCTGGCGACGACCATCAACGCCATCGTGGACGCGCTTTCGGACTTCGGCGTCACCCATGTGGAGATGCCCGCGACGCCCTTGCAGGTGTGGCGCGCGATCCAGGAGGCCCAAGCGCGCAAGCAGGCGGCGGAATAACCCCGCCGCCTTCCGCCTTCGCCTCACAGATCGTCGCTGATCACCTTGTCCCACACCAGCGCGCCCACGACGGCGCCGACGATTGGCGCAACCCAGAAAAGCCAGAGCTGCTGCAACGCCCAGCCGCCGACGATCAGCGCGGGGCCGGTCGAGCGCGCCGGGTTCACCGACGTGTTCGTCACCGGGATCGAGATGAGGTGAATGAGCGTCAGCGCCAGCCCGATGGCGATGGGCGCGAAGCCCGCCACGCTCTTGGACGAGGTCGAGCCAAGGATGATGAGCAGGAAGAACGCGCTCAGCAGGACCTCGATGACCAGCGCCGAAAGCAGCGTGTATTTGCCGGGCGAATGATCGCCGTAACCGTTCGACGCCAGTCCGCCCGCGAGGGTGAAATCGCTCTTGCCGGACGCGACGAGGTACAGCGCGCCGGCGGCCGCGATGGCGCCCAGCACCTGCGCGCCGACATAGGCGGGCAGGTCCGACAGCGGAAAGCGCCGCGCCACCACAAGCCCGACGGAGACAGCGGGATTGAAGTGCCCCCCCGAGACGGCGCCAACCGTGTACGCCATGGTGAGGACCGTCAGCCCGAACGCCAGCGAGACGCCCACAAGGCCGATGCCGACCTGGGGAAACGCCGCAGCCAGAACGGCGCTGCCGCAGCCCCCGAAGACCAGCCAGAATGTACCCAGAAACTCTGCCGATGTTTTCCTCAACATAGAACTCTCCTTGGAGAAGCAGCGCGTTACTGCCCGGAAGCGGATAGCCGCGTAAGTACAAAGACTCACGCCGCTGGCAGTATCGGGGCAACCCAAGGTTTCTGTAAAGTCTACGCTTACGATTCCATAAGGGTCGCTAGGAAAGGCGCGCGTCACGGGCTTGATGGATGCGCTGCGTGTAGAGGTCGTTGGTGACGCCGAACAGCGTCCAGCGCGTGAAGAAGCTCAGGAGAAACGCGTGGACGCCGTGCTCGTAGAGCCAGGCGACGTCGCCCGCCCTCATGGCGGCTTTCTCGTCGTCGGAGAGCGGCATGCGGGCGAGCGCAGCCTCCGGGTCCTCCAGCGCGAGGGCGCGAAACGCGCGGTCATGCTGGCAGGTTCGCAGGAACTTGTGGACGCCGTAAACGCTCATCGGGCGTCTCCCTTCCACACGCCGTAGGCGTGCCCATGCTGCGCCTGAGGCTTCATCCATGTGGGCGCGCCGCCGCCCACCATGCCCAGCATGGCGAGCCAATTCAGCAATTCCCCGGCTGCGTTGCCGGCGCGAGCCAGCCGCTCGCCCGTGGCCTCCTCCATCAATTGCGCGATCTCGGCCGCCTCCATGCGCGCCTGCACATGCGCCGCCCAGGCCCGGTCGGGCGTGCCGGAACGAGAGCCCTTTGGGGCCAACGGGCCGCCGATTTCCAGCGAGAAGCTGCCGCTCCCCATGGCGACGACGCGGGCGTCTCCCGGGAAGCTTTCGACGGCCCGCCGCAACGTGCGGCCCAGCGCATAGGCGCGTTGCGCCAACGGCAGCGGATTGGAAAATCCGTTGATGAACACCGGCACGATGGGCGTGCGCCAGTGCCCCATCAGGAAATGGTAGGGCACCATGAAGGCGTGATCGAGCGTGAACTCCTGCGTCACGGCCATGTCGAAGCCGCCCAGAATGCACTGGGCGCGCGCATGGTCCGCCAGCGCCTCGTGCACCGCGACCTGGTAGGAGGGCATCTCCGTCTCGTCGTTGGGTCCCGAGGTCTGCTGCGCGACGCCGATCGACAGCATGGGGAAGTTGTCGAAGAAGAACGTATTGAAGTGGTCGTTCGAGAACAGCACCACCACGTCGGGCCGCATGGCCTCAAGATCGCGCGCAAGCTCGCCATAGAGAAGCGCCTCTTCGCACCCCGGCCCTTTCTTGACCACGTGGGACGGAAAGACGGGCGTATGCGGAACGCCGAGTCCGCCGACAATCTGCGCCATCTGTTTTCCCCTGTTGGGCGCAAGGTTAGTCCCGCGTCCGCGCGCGTTCAAGGCCGCGCTGGCCCTTGCGCCAGCTTCGCGATAACGTGAGCGCAAGGCGCGGACCAAGGGCGCGCCATCAGGGCGGACGCAGGATGCTCGACACGGTCAACCCATCGCAGATCGTCGCACGCGCGCAGGCGCTGGCGCCTCTCATCCAGGCTGAAGCCGATGCGACGGAGCGCGAAGGGCGCGTCACCGCCCCCGTCATGGCGGCGCTGCACGAGGCGGGCCTGTTTCGAATGCTGCTGCCGCAATCTCTCGCGGGCGCGGAGCTGCCGCTTCCGACCTTCGTGCAGGCGATCGAGGCGATTGCTCGCGCGGACGCCAGCACCGCCTGGTGCGTCGGCCAGGGATGCGGCTGCTCCTTCGCCGCCGCCTCGCTCGATCCCGCAGCGGCCCACAAGATTTTCGGCGCGCACGACGCAGTGCTCGCCTGGGGGCCCTCCACCAAGAAAGCCCGCGCCGTGGCAGTTGACGGCGGCTATCTCGTCAGCGGGCAGTGGATGTACGCGAGCGGCGGGCGCAACGCGCAATGGTTCGCCGGCCATTGCCCGGTGTTCGACCGGGACGGCGCGCCGGTGCTGGGAGCGAACGGGCGCCAGTTCGAGCGCACGTGCCTCTTTCCCAAGGCGCTCGCCTCGATCACGGACGTGTGGCAGGTGATGGGCCTGCGCGGCACGGGCTCGGATTCCTACAGCGTGACGGACCTGTTCGTGCCCGCCGACCACGCCTTCACGCGCGATCATGAAGCCGACAGGCGCGAGGACGGCGCGCTGTATCGCTTCTCCATCCTTAACGTCTATGGCGCCGCGTTCTCGGGCGTCGCGCTCGGCGTCGCGGGCGCGATGCTGGACGCCTTCATAGACCTTGCGCAGAAGAAAACGCCCAACAGCGGCACGCAATTGCTGCGCGACAGCGCCGCCGTGCAGCAGCAGGTCGGCTTCAACATGGCCCGCCTGCGCGGCGCGCGCGCCTACCTGCTCAAGACGCTGGAAGACGCCCACGAGGACATCCTGCGCGCCGGTCGCTCCACCATGGAACAGAAGCTCGCGATGCGCATGGCGGCGACCTACACGATCCACCAGGCGCGCGAGGTCGCTGATTTCGCCTATCACGCGGCCGGCGCCAGCGCGATCTTCGCCAGCAATCCGTTCGAGCGCCGCTTCCGCGACATGAACGTCGTCACCCAGCAGGTGCAGGCGCACATGACGAACTTCGAGAGCGTGGGCCAGGCCCTGATGGGCCTGACGCCGGCTCGCTGATCACATCACGTACGGCTTCAGGAAGTCCGAGAAATACTCCTGCGCCTTGTGCTCTTTCTGGAGACTCCCGTAGGCGCGCATCATGTCGATGGTCTCCTGCCATTTCTGCGCGTTGATGCGGTAGTCCCAGTTGTTCAGCGGCATGTCCTTGATCAGCTCGAGCTTGAGCCCGGTGTAGTCAGCCACGTTCTTGCGGGCGCGGTCCGCATCCGCCTGCATGTATTCCACGGACTCGCGGATCGCGGTTCCAAAGCGCACCACGGCCTCGCGGTTCTTCTCCACGAACGGGCGCGTGGCGAACCAGCAGCCGATGGGCTGTTCGGCGACCGAGTCGACGAAATGCCAGGCGATGACGCGCGTCGTCCCGGAATTGCGCATCTGCGTCCTCCATGGATCCAGCAACACCACCGCGTCCACCTGCTTCGTGCGCAGCACGTCGGGATGGCTGGAGAACGGAATCTCCAGGTACTGCACGGATTTTGGATCGACGCCGGCCTTCTTGATGACCGCCATGACGGCGACGTGCATCTGGCTGTTGATGTTGGAGACCGCGACCTTCTTGCCGGCAAGGTCCGCGACGCCCTTGATGGGAGAGTCCGCAAGCACCTGCATGGACCCCGAGTCCGGAGACGTCGCCTTCGAGGTCTCGTTCTGGGCGATGAGCACGAGATCGAACCCCCGTTCCATGGCGAGCATGGCGGAGCCCGGGATGGACAGCACGATATCGACGAACCCGCCGCGCTGCGCCGCGATGGCCTCGTTGCCGTTGCGGAACTCGACCAGCTCCACCTTCAGCCCATGCTTTTCAAAAATGCCGACCTGCTGGGCGACCCACACGTTGGTGAGCGAGGACTGCTTCAGCGTCCCCACCTTCAGCGCAAGAGGCGCCTGCGCGTGAGCGCGGGACGCGAGGGCGGCGGCGCCGGCTGCGCCCGCGAGCGTGAGAAATCGTCTGCGTTCCATGAGAACCTCCCTGCTTTGGTTTTTGCTTGGCGTCACGCTACCACATGACCGCGCCGCCGTTGGGCTGGATCAGCTGGCCGTTGATGTAGGAGGCGCGGTCGCTGAACAGAAAGTCCACCACGGCGGCCACTTCCTCCGGCCGGCCGAGGCGCCCCATGGGGGTGCGCGCCTCGTTCGCCGCGACCGCCTGCGCGTATTGCGCGTTGGTGCGGCCGGAGCGCAGGATCGGCGTGTCGATGGGACCGGGGCCGACGGCGTTCACCCGGACGCCATGGGCCGCGAACTCCAGCGCCAGCGCCTTGGTGAGCGAATAGATTGCGCTCTTGGCCGCGCAATAGGCCGCGTTGCCGGGGATCCCGATGACGGCGAAATCCGACGACGTGTTGACGATGACGCCTGCGCGGCGCGCCGTCATGCCGTGCAGCACCGCTTGCGCGACAAGGAACATGCCGCGCACGTGGACGCCCATCATGAGGTCCCATTCATCTTCGCCGATCGCCTCCACGGGCGTGCGGATGCTGATGCCGGCGTTGTTGAACAGGGCGTCGACGGGCCCCACTTCGCGCTGGGCGCGCGCGACGGCCTCGCGCACCTGCGCGCCCGAGGCGACGTCGCACGCATACGCAACGGCTTTGCCGCCGTCCGATTCAATCTCCCGCGCGACCGATGAGGCGCTCTCGGCGTTCTTGTCGAACAGCACGACCTGAGAGCGGCGCGCCATGCGCAGGGCGGCCGCACGGCCCAGTCCGCTTCCGGCTCCGGTGATGAGGGTGATCAAGAGCGTGCTCCCTTGCGCGAAAGGACCATGTCAGAAAACATCCTTGCCGCCCGTGACGCGAATATCCTGCCCGGTCACATAGGAGGCGTCGTCGCTGAAGAGGAACAGCGCAGCCTCCGCCATGTCCTGCGGCAGGCCAAGCCGGCCCATGGGGTTCTCGGACGCGCGCGCGCTCATCGCTTCGCCATAGACGGCGCGCGGCATCGGCGTATCGGCGAGGCCGGGCGAGACCGCGTTCACCCGCACGCCCTGCCTGGCGGTCTCCAGCGCGAGCACGCGCATCAGCCCCAGCACGCCGCCCTTGGTGGCCGCGTAGTGACCCACGCCGGGCTTCGGGGAGCGCGCCAGCGTGGACGAAAACAGCACCATGGCGCCCCGCGCCTGCGAGCGCATGATGGGCAGCGCGGCCTGGCAGCAGAACAGCGTGCCCTTGAGGTTGATGTCGAAATGGTCGTCCCAGTCCTTCTCCTCAAGCTCCAGGAAAGGCTTGGGGCGAAAAATGCCCGCGCATGTGGCGATCCCCGCCAACGCGCCAAAGCGCGCGTGCGCGCTCGCCATGGCGGCCGTGACGGCGGCCTTGTCGCGCACGTCGACCGTATGGGTCTGCAAGCGCTCGCCCTGCGTCCCCGGCAGGTCGCCAAGGTTCATGTCCCAGGCGGAGACGCTGGCGCCGCGCTCCAGCAGCAGCCGCGTCATCTCGCGCCCGATGCCGCTTCCCGCGCCCGTGACGACGTAGGCGCCGGGCGGATATTGGCTAGCCGTTTTCGACACTCGTGCCTCTCCAGCGCAGATAGTGAGCCTCGATCTTGAGGAAGCCGAAGTTGATGAGAAACCCCAGCACCCCAAGGGTGAAGATGCCAGCGAACATCTCCGGCACGCGGAAGATGCGCTGCATGTCGAGAATGAAATAGCCGATGCCGCTGTTGCCCGTGATCATCTCCGCCACCACGGCGACGATGAGCGCGATGCCGAGGCTGATGCGCATGCCGGTGAGGATGGAGGGGAGCGCGGCGGGCAGGATGATCTGCGCCATGGCGGCGCCCGCGCCGAGCCCGAAGGTGCGGCCGGTGTCGATGAGCACCGGATCGACGCCGCGCACGCCGCTATACGTGTTCAGCAGGATCGGGAACACGCATGCGAGGAAGACGACGAAAATCTTCATCTCGTTGCCGATGCCCAGGATCAGGATCGCAATGGGGATGTAGGCGGACGACGGGATGGGCCTGATGAACTCCGTGATGGGCTCCAGCAGGCGGTACACGATGGGGATCGCCCCCATCAGCAGGCCCAGCGGCACGGCGATCAGCACCGCCAGCGCGAAGCCGCCGAAGATACGGCCGAGGCTTGGCGTGAGCTGCCGCATCAACTCGCCGTTCGCGATGGCGCCGTACCACGACTCGAAGATGCCCGACACGGACGGGAACGTGATCGGATCGATCCACGCGTTGCGGGACGCGACCTCCCAGGCGAGAAGCAGCACGGCGATGAGGAGAAATCCGGGCCAGCGTTTTTTCATGGTGAAGCGGCGCCGCTATCGCTGCGCCACGACCTCCTTCTCCTGCAGGAATATGCTCGCGAACAGGCTCTGCCTGTGTTGCGTGAACAACGGATCGGCGCGCGTGGTGATCTGGTCGCGCGGATACGGCAGATCGATCACGGCGTCTTCGCGCAACATCGCGGGGGCGCGGCTGAGCGAGATGATGCGGTTGGAGAGGAACACGGCCTCGTCCACGTCGTGCGTGACGAACACGATGGTGATGGGCAGCGTGTCCCAGATTTTCAGGGTGAGTTCCTGAAGGATGGCGCGGGTCATCGCGTCCACGGCGCTGAAGGGCTCGTCCATCAGCAGCACTTCGGGCTCGCAGATGAGCGCGCGCGCGATGACGACGCGCTGCTGCATACCGCCGGAGAGCTGGTAGGGGTAATAGTCCTCGTATCCCTCAAGGCCCACCAGACGCACGTACTCCATGCATTTTTCATGCGCCTCGCGCGAGGGCAGCCGCTTCTGGCTGTCGAGGCCGAATCGGATGTTCTGGATGACCGTGCGCCAAGGGAAAATCGACTTGGTGTACTGCTGGAAGACGTAGATCATGCCCTTGGGCGGGCCGTTCACGACGCGCCCGTTGAAGATCACCTCTCCGGCGCTCGCCGGCTCCAGGCCCGAGATGATCTTGAGCAGCGTGGACTTGCCGCAGCCCGAAGGGCCGATCACCGACAGAAAGGCGCCGCGCTCGATCGTATAGTCGAAGCCCGCGAAGACCGTGAGGTCCCTGCCCTGCGCGGAGAACGTCTTGCGGACGCCGCGCACCTGGATGATGGGATCGCCCTGGGGCGCTGGCGCTTCCCTCATCAGTCGCCTCGCCCGGCAGGCATGACGAACTTCTCGCGCAGCCCTGCGCGCTCAAGGCGCGGCATCGCCTCCTGCACGAAGTAGGGAAGCTCGTTGAGGTAGTTCAGGAAGACGAGCGCGCAGCCGTTCAGGCCGATGCCGTGCATCTTGGTCATCTCGTCCACGATGTCGTCGGGCGTCCCGATGATGGGGTTCATGCCGGGAAAATTGCCCGGGTAACGCTCGCCCGTTTCGCGCATGCGCGCCACGGTGGCGCGGTCCGCAGCAGCGTCGCCCGAACGCGTGCTCTTGGCGAGCGTCGCGTCCTTCTGGCGCTTGAAGTAGGCCAGCGATTCAGCGTCCGCATGTTCGGCGGCGAAGTAATGGTAATACTCCTCGGCTTCCTTGCGGGTGGGCCGGCAGACCACGAGCGATTGCACGTACACGTCCGGGCGCCTGCCATGCTCTGCGGCGAGCGCGCGCAGGCGCGTGACGGTGTCGCGCGTCGTGTCGTAATTATGCATCGTGGTGAACATGATGTCCGACGCCTGCGCGGCGAACGCCTGCCCGCCTGACGACGAGCCGGCGGACATGATGGGCGGATGGGGCTTTTGCACCGGCAGCGGATTGCTGGTCATGTTGCGGAAGTGGTAGAATTCGCTGTCCCAGTCGAAATCGGGCCCGCCGCCGATCAGCTTCATGAACACCTTGTACCAGTCGAGCCCCTGCTCGTAGCGCTTGTCGCCGTCCATCGTCACGCCGTGCATGGCGAACTCGTCGGCGTTCCAGCCGCAGACGATGTTCAGGCCCGCGCGGCCCTTCGTAACGTGGTCGATGGTGGCGATGGCCTTGGCGGCGAACGCTGGGGTGATGAGCGGCACGTGGGCGGTGACGAACATGCCGAGGTTCTTGGTCAACGCGCCCAGAGCCGCCGCCTGGGTGAACGTTTCGAACGATTTCTCCCAGACGAAACTCTCCCCAAGGCCACGCCAGCGGGCGATGGGCAGCACGAATTCGACGCCCGCCTCGTCCGCCATTTGCGCCAGCTTGACGACGTCGTCCCAGTCCGCGTTCCAGCGCTCGGGCGCTTCGCTCAGCACGCAGCCGCCGCTGCAATTGATGCCGAACAGCCCGAACTTGAACTTGTTGTTTCCGAAATACGTCGTCATGCGCGCATTCCCCCGGACGCCTGCCGCAGGGATGCATCGCGATGATTATGATCCCCCTCGCCCGCGCGCACCAGCGGCATGACCTCAAGCGCCAGGCGCCGCAGGGATTCGGTTTCCCACTCCTCGTTGGGGCCGCTCCAGTCGACGCCGGTCACCAGCAGCGTGCCGAACGGCCCCGTGGCGTCGCGCAGCGCGCGCAGCTTGGCGGCGACCGTCTGGGGCGAGCCATAGATCACGCGCTCGTTGACGATGCGCTCCACGGTCAGCGCGTCGTCTGGCATTTGCGGGTCTGACTTCAGGACGTGCAGGCGCCCGATGTTGCGCAGCACCGTGCGCATGTAGCCCAGATAATGCTGATAGGCGCTTTCCGGATGCATGATGCGCCGGCGCGCCTCCTCGTCGGTGCCTGCGACGAACACATTGCGCGAAAGGCGCCAGTTCGCAGGATTGGCGGTGCGTCCCGCCTCCTGCGCGCCCTCCTGATAAGCGCGCCAATGGGTCGCGACCCCGGCGGCGGTGAGCAGCCCGCTGCTGACCGCGCCCCAGCCGCGCGAGCCTGCAAGGCGCACGGTCTCGGAATTGGGGCTCGCGGCGGGAATGCAGATGGGCGGATGCGGCTGCTGGTAGGGCTTTGGCAGATAGCCCAGGCCCAGCTCTTCGCTGATGGCGCGCTGAATGCGGGTGGTCCAGAACTCGCCTGCGAGATCATAGGGCGGGTCCTGGCTCCAGATCTTCGTGATCATGTCCAGGGATTCAACCAGCATGCGGTTGCGCGTCGCGGCGTCGCCGATGCCGAACAACTCGTAATCGGAGCCAAGGCTGCCGGTGCCTGCGCCGAAGATGAAACGGCCCTTGCTCATATGATCGAACTGGGCGATCTCGCCAGCGATGATGGCCGGATGGCGGTTCGGCAGGTTGATCACGCCTGTGGCGAAGGTGATGTTGCGCGTCTGCGAAAGCAGGTTCGCCATGAACATGAGCGGCGCCGGGTAAGGCTCGCTGGTCGCCGAGAAGTGCTCGCCGATCCACAATTCGTCAAAGCCGAGCTCTTCTGCGAGCAGCGACTTGCGCGTGTCCTGATCGATCAGCGTGTGCATCGCCGGTCCGGGCGGATGCAGCGGCATCATGAACAAGCCGAGTTTCATGTGACGTCTCTTTCGTTAGCTGCTTTGGGGCCGGATCAATCCAGGCCCAGAAACTTGGAACCGAAGGCCGCATTGCCGATGAGGTCGTCGCGCGACCCCTCCAGCACCGTGCGGCCGTTTTCGATGACATAGGCGCGCTCGACGAAATCAAGCGCCCGGTGGGTGTTCTGCTCCACGAGCACGATGGTCACGCCCTGCGCGGCGATCTCGCCCAGCGCGCGCATCACGTCGCCGACGATGATCGGCGCGACGCCGATGAACGGCTCGTCGAGCAGCAACAATCTTGGGCGCGACATGATCGCCCGCCCGATGGCCACCATCTGCTGCTGGCCGCCGCTGAGCGCCCCGGCGGCCTGCCCGGCCTTCTCCTTGAGGATGGGGAACAGGGTGAACACCTGCTCCAGGGTCTCGGCCAGCTTGCGGCGCGGCTCGCGCAGATAAGCGCCCATCTCGAGGTTTTCGCGCACCGTCATCTCGGTGAACAGGCGCCGCCCCTCGGGCACCAGCGCCACGCCGCGCGCGAGGCGGTCCGGCGTCGCCATGCGGGTGACGTCCTCCCCTGCGATGTGAACGGCGCCCGCCAGCGCGGGATAATAGCCCACGACGGCGCCGAGCGTTGTGGACTTGCCGGCCCCGTTCGCGCCCAGCAGTCCGACCTTCTCGCCGGCGCGGATGTCGATGTCGACGTTCCACAGCGCCTGAAGGGGGCCATGGGCGACCTGCAGCGCTTCGACCTTGAGAAGGCTCATGGGCGCGCCTCCGCCGTGCGGCCATCGCCGTGCGCGCTGCCAAGATAGGTGCGCAGAACGTTCTCGTCCCGCACCGCCTCGGCAAGAGGCGCGTCGGCGATCACCGAGCCGCTTTCCAGCACCACAAGCCGGTCCACCACCTGCGAGAGCGCGGAGAAGATGTGCTCCACCCAGATCACCGTGATCCCGTACCGGTCGCGGATGGCGCGGATGTGCTGCACGAACAGGTTGATCTCCACGGTCGAAAGACCAGACGCGACTTCGTCCACCAACAGCAGCTTGGGCTCGCTGGCGAGCGCCCTGGCCAGTTCCAGCGCCTTCTTCTGTTGCAGGCTCAGGTGGTCGGCGCGGGTTTCAAGCTTGTCGCCGAGCCCGACGAACGCCGCGATGGAATCCGCGGCCTCCATGGCGTCCGGAAGCGCCGTCTTGTGGCGGCCATACGTGCGGCCGATGGCGATGTTCTCGCGCACGGTGAGTTCCCCGAAGGGACGCGGGATCTGGTAGCTGCGGCCCACGCCCAGATGGGCGATCTCGTCGGCGCGCAAGCCCGCGATGTCGCGGCCGTCGATGCGGATGCGGCCGGACTTGGGCGTGTAGATGCCCGAGATGAGATTGAACAACGTCGTCTTGCCGGAGCCGTTCGGCCCGACAAGCCCCACGATTTCGCCCTGCCGCACAGTGAGATTGACCCGGTTGACCGCGACATTGCCGCCGAACGCCATGGTGGCGGCCTCGCATTGCAGCACGATCCGCTCCGGATCGATCACGGCTTCCGAGATGGGCAATGCGCCAGCCGCCGGGCCGCCGGCCGTCATTTCGCGCTCGAAATGGCTTTCGCGCGCCAGCCACGCGAACGCCGGATGGGCGGCGATCTTCTTCCAGCGCAGCAGGCCGCCGGGCAGAAAACGGCCGATGAGGACGATGACCAAGCCCAGCAGCGCGCCCTGCAGATGCGTGATGTTGACGAGCAGCAATTGCTGCAGGGACGCAAAGAGGATGACGCCCAGCAGCGGTCCCATGAGCAAGCCGGAGCCGCCCAGCAGCGCGCCCGCGATAGGCACCAGCGCGACGCCGAGGTTGAACATCGTGAACGGGTCGATGAAGCTGAACTGCCACGCCTGAATGGCGCCCGCGAGCCCGGCGAACGCGGCGCTCACGGCCAGCATCGCGGCCTTCACGGGAAACAGGCGCACGCCAGCCACTTCCGCCACCTGCTCGTCGTTGCGGATGGCCCGCAGGGCGTAGCCGAAGCGCGAGCGCATGAGCCCCAGCGTGACCAGCAGGGTCAGCGCCGCAAGCCCCAGCGCCGCATAGAAGGCGGGCACCAGCACGTAATGGGGCGGCAGCGTGATGCCGTCGCTGCCCTTGGTGAGCCAATCGAGATTGTTCGCCAGCAGTTCGCACAGCGGCACGATGGCGAGCGTGGCGAAGGCGAAGTAGTCGCCCTTCAGCCGGAAGAGAGGGAATGACACCAGCAGCGCCGCAAGCGTGGCGAACGCCACGGCGCCGGCGAACGAGACCGCAAGGCCCGCGTCCCGCGTCAGCAGGATCGCAAACGCGTAGGCGCCGATGCCGTAGAACGCGTAATGGCCGAGGTTGAGATATCCCATCTGGCCGTTCACCCAGTCCCAGCTTTGCGCCAGCACGAAGGAGATGAGCAGCGCGAACACGAAGGACGTGAGGTAAGGCCCGCCCAACAGCGGGATCAGCGCCACGGCGAGAAGCGCGACGAGCGCGTAGGCGATGGAGGAGGGCTTCGTCATCACGCGCGCTTCCATGAGGAGAAGCCGCGCGGGAAGAGAACCAGAATGACCAGCAGCAGAATGACGCTGAGCGCGGGCGCCCATTTCGGCGCCCACAGGAAGGCCGTGAACGATTCCGCCACGCCCAGCATCACGCCCGCGATCATCGCGCCCGGAAGATTGCCGATGCCGCCCACGACGATGATCGTGAACGCCCGCACCGTGAGGCTGAAACCCATGTAGGGGTCCACCGGATAGACGATCGCGTACAGCACGCCAGCCACCGCAACCAGGCCCGAACCCGCCGCGAACGTGAGCGCGCGCGCCCGGGGACCGTTGACGCCGCAGATGGTCGCTCCCAGCGAGTCCTGCGTCACCGCCCGCACGGCGCGGCCGAACCATGCGTGCTTGAGATAGAGCTGAAGCACGATGGTGAGCGCGAGAATGCCCGCGAGAATCCACACCTGCGCGGTGGGCACGATGACTTCGCCAAACTCGAAGACGCCGGAGCCGACGGGAATGTTGCGCTGCGTGGTGCCGGCCGCGAAGCCCGTGAGGTCGCTCAGCATGATGAGCGCCCCGGTGGTGATGAGCACCGTGCCGATGGTCTCGTCGTGCTTCCCGCGATGCGCGAGCGGGCGCAACAGCAACGCATGGAAGACGTAGCCGAACAGGAACACCGGCGCGACCATCAGCGGAATGATGAGCAGCGGATGCCAGCCGGTCGCCAGGTAGATCAGGCTTGCGACGACGCCCGACACGGCCAGCAGCGTGCCGTGGGCGATGTTGAGAATGTGCGCGACGCCGTAGACCAGCGACAGGCCGAAGGCCACGAGCGCGTAAATGCCTCCGAGCAGGACGCCGCTGAGCAGCACCTGCACAAAAATCTCAAGAGGCATCGAGCGGCCCCTCCCCTTCATGTTCCGGCCGCGTTTGGCGGGCGATTTGATTGTCGCAATGCAATACGGGCGGGGGCGGGTTGTCAATCGTCACGCTGGCGTAAAGACCGCATTCACGGGCTTGCTTGACAGGAACGATGGATGCGGAAAAACTCTGCGACAACGTGCGCCGTCCCGCAGCAGCGGGGCGAAAGCGGCACTGCACCTGGGAGGGACGTACAATGTCCATGAAGCGCACCGCGCCTTTGGCGGCCGCATTGCTTTGCGTCGGCATGATGAGCGCGCAGGCCAAACAGAATTCCTGCGACGAACCGATTCTCATCGGCACCACCATTTCCATGACAGGCCCGCTGGCGAGCCTGACGGGGAACTGGGACAAGATGACCGACGCCTTCGCGGAGGAGATCAACAAGTCCGGCGGCGTCATGATGGCCTCGTGCAACAAGCGCGTGCCGATCAAGTTCGCGGTCTACGACGACCAGAGCAACCCCGCCACGGCCGTGAGCCTGCACGAGAAGATGGCGACGGTCGACAACGTCGACATGTTCGCCGGCACCGACTGGACGTTCGTGGTCACGCCCGTCTCGACCGTGGCTGAAAAGCACAAGATCCCGATCATCGGCGGCAACGTCGCGACGCCTTCGGCGTTCGAGCGCGGGCTGAAGTACTTCTGGTCCGTGCCGTATCCGATGACGTTCAACTGGGACGCCAATTATTTCGACATGCTCAAGAACGTCGATCCCAAGCCCAAGACGATGTTCTGGGTGACGCAGGACAATCCTGTGTACAAGTCGGTGCGCGACGTCTGGGCTAAGAAGTACGAGGAGATCGGCGTCAAGGTCGTGGGCGACGAGACGTTCCCGAACGACCTCAAGGATTTCAGCTCCATCGTGCTGAAGATCCGGGCCGCGAGGCCCGACATCATCTACATCAACTCCTTCGACAACGTGGCCGCGCCGCTGTTGCAGCAATTGCGCCAGATGCGCGTGAAAGCCATGGGGGTTCACTTCCCCATCGTGTCGCTCGCCCTCGCCCGCCAGACCAAGACCTACGGCGGGACGGAAGGCATCACGGGCGTGATCGGCTGGGTCCCAGGCGTGAAGAGCGAGTTCGGCGATCTCATGCAGCGCGTGCTCGACAAGGCGGGCGTGAACATGTTCGAGAGCGCCACCGTCATGCCGCGCCTCGCGTCCTACATCGTCGCCGTGCAGGCGCTCGAGAAGGCGGGCGCGGTGGACAAGGAGAAGCTGCGCGAGGCGCTGACCAAAGGCTCATTCCGCGGCCCCACCGGGCCCATCAACTTCGACGAGAAGGGCCAGCCCGACACCCGCACGCTCGTGACCCAGCACCAAGGCGACAAGGTCGTGGTGGTGTGGCCGCCGGACCTGTCCACCGGCAAGCTGCAATGGCCTGCCCCGAGCTGGCAGTAAGCCAGGCGCTGCATAAAACCCCTGGGGCGCAGCCATGCGCCCCATTCGCATTTGGGAGACGACGACCATGATGACGCCGCAGGAGAACGACACCCTCACCCGCGTCGGCCCCGCTGCGCCCATGGGCCGCATGATGCGTCGCTACTGGCACCCGGTCTGCGCGTCGTCGCAATTGCCCAAGCCCGACGGCGATCCGCTGCGCGTGCGGCTGCTGGGCGAAAACTTCGTGGCCTTCCGCGACAGCAGCGGCGCCGTCGGCGTGCTGGACGAATTGTGCATGCACCGCAGGGCCTCGCTGGCCATCGGGCGCGTGGAGGACGGGGGCATAAGGTGCCTCTATCACGGCTGGAAATTCGGCCGCGACGGGACCATCCAGGAGACGCCCAACTTCTGCGACGAGCGCTTCCGCGCCCGCATGAGGGCCCCCGCCTACCCGGCCCGCGAGGCCGGCGGCATGGTGTGGGCGTATATCGGCCCCAGGGACAAGGAGCCTGCGTTCCCGAAGTTCGGCTTCTTCGACGGGCCGGACGAAAACCGGGTGATCCTGCGCATCAACACGGCGGCCAATTACCTTCAGCTCTGGGAAGGCGGCTGCGATTCGTCCCATGTGGGCGTGCTGCATTCCAACCGTGCCAATCCCGCGTGGATGAAGAAAGGTTTCGAGGCGGCGACCGACGAGGACTACAATCCCGGCGCCATCACGGTGCCCGACAACGCCCCGGACCTTGAGGTCGAGAACACCGCCTACGGCTTCCATTATGTCGCCAAGCGGCAAGGCGCGCCGCTGGCGGACGGGACGCCCACCGCGTCCGTCCGCGTGACGCCGGTTATGTTTCCCACCGGGCGCATCATCCCCGCGCCGGCCTTCCAGTTCTACGTCTTCGAGACGCCGCAGGACGACTTCAAGACCAGCACCTACCTCGTGTGCCATGGCGACAAGCCCGTGAACCGCGAGGACATCAAGCGCATCATGGGGCTGGACGACGAGCGCTTCTGGCGCGAAGCCGATTGCGAGTTCCGCGCCACATGGGACGACCGGCTTGGACAGGACCGCTCGCGCATGGCGGAGGACTGGACGGGTTTTCGCGGCATCGAGCAGGAGGACGCGATCATCGCGATCTCCATGGGCGCCATCGTGGACCGCTCGAAGGAAGTGCTCATACCGGCCGACATGGCCGTGGTGCGCCTGCGCCATCGGCTGCTTGAGTCCGTGCGGCGCGTCGAGGCGGGCGAGGACCCCATCGGCGTCCATGTCGCGGACTACACGGACGTGCGCTCGCTGGTGGACACGACCATCGCCGGAGCGGACACGTGGCAGGCGCACGTGTCGGGCAACATGAGCGAGGCCCGGCGCTAGCCGCCGGCCTGCGGGCGGGGAACAATCGTCCCGGCTCCGGGTTTGCCGCTCGCCAGACGCGGGCGGAGCAGCCCATGAACCGTTTCATCGCATGAAGCTCGTTATCTTCGGCCTCACCGTCACCTCCTCCTGGGGCAACGGGCACGCGACCTTGTGGCGCGGACTTATCCGGGCGCTCGCGCGGCGCGGGCGCCAGATTGATTTCTTCGAGCGCGACGCCCCTTGGTACGCGGAGCATCGAGACCTCACGCAGTTGCCCGGAGCGTCCATCGTGCTCTATCGCGACTGGGACAGCGTGCGCGCGCAGGCGCATGCGGCCGTGCGGGAGGCGGACGCCGCCATCGTCACGTCCTATTGCGCCGACGGCCGCGCGGCCAGCGCGCTGGTGTGCGACGGCCCGGCCCTGCGCGTCTTCTACGATCTCGACACGCCGGTGACGCTGGCGCGGTTGAGCGCAGGCGAGGAGGCGCCGTATCTGCCCCGCGAAGGGCTTGGCGCCTTCGACCTCGTGCTCAGCTACACCGGCGGGCGCGCGCTGGAGGCGCTCGAAGAGCGGCTGGGAGCCCGGCTCACCCGGCCCCTGTACGGCCATGTGGACCCCGACGCCCATCGCCCCGCCTCGCCGGACGCGCGTTTCGCGGCCGATCTGTCCTATCTGGGCACCTATGCGGCCGACCGGCAGCCGATGCTGCAGCGCCTGTTCCTGGACGTGGCGAAGCGTCGGCCGGAGGGACGCTTCCTCATTGGCGGCGCAGGCTATCCGGCGGACTTTCCGTGGGCGCCGAACATCTGGTTCGCCCAGCATGTCGCGCCGCCGGAGCATTGCGCCTTTTTCTCCTCCTCCGGCGCGACGGTGAACGTGACGCGGCCGGACATGGCGGCCATGGGCTGGTGTCCCTCCGGGCGGCTGTTCGAAGCCGCCGCCTGCGGGGCGCCGGTGCTGAGCGACGCGTGGGAGGGGCTCGACTCCTTCTTCACGCCCGGCCGCGAAATCATGGTCGCGGAAACGACCGAGGAGGCGCTGCGGGCGCTGGCGCAGGCGGACCTCGCGCGCATCGCGCAGGCGGCGCGCGAGCGCGCGCTGGACGAGCACACCTCAAGCCATCGCGCCGACGAACTTTTGCGGCATCTGGAAGCGGCGGCGGCGCGCGCGCCCTCCTCCGCCCGCGCGGAGGCGTAGCATGTGGGGACTCATTCCCGCCGCCGGACAGGGCACGCGCATCCAGCCGCTAGCGTTCTCCAAGGAATTGCTGCCGGTCGGCACCACCAAGGCGGGCGCGCAGGAGCGGCCAAAGGCCATCAGCGAATATCTGGTCGAGCGCATGGCGCGCGCGGGGGCCACCAAGGCGTGCTTCGTCATTGCGCCCGGCAAGACGGACATCCTGCGCTATTACGGCGGGCGCATGGGCGAGATCGACATCGCGTATGCGGTGCAGACGCGGCCCGCCGGCCTGTGCGACGCACTGTTTTGCGCCGCTCACCTCATTCACCCCAGCGAGAGCGTGCTGGTGGGCCTGCCGGACACGTTGTGGTTTCCCGAGGACGCGCTGGCGCAGGCGCCGGCGGACAAGCTGGCCTTCCTGCTGTTTCCCGTGGAGCGTCCGGACCTGTTCGACGCGGTCGACACGGATGCGCAAGGGCGCGTGCGGGGGATCGAGGTGAAGGCCCCCGCGCCGAAATCCCGCTGGGTGTGGGGCGCTTTCCGCATGCCGGGCGAGGTCTACCATGCGCTGCATCGCCTCTGGCGCGCGCGCGGTTGCGAGGACGAGTATTTCGGCACGCTGGTCAACGCGTGGATCGCGGCGGGCGGCGAGGCTGCAGGCGTGCGCGCGGGCGCGCGCTATGTGGACGTCGGCACGCTCAACGGCTACCGCGAGGCGCTCTCGCTGCTGGGCGAGCCCAAATCCACTGAAAGCCCGCTCGCCTCCAAGTGAGCCGACAGCGCGCCCTTCAGGCGGGCCAGCCCGGTTTCGTCCGCCGCCTCGCACCGGCAGGTGATCTTCCGTTCGGTGCCGGAGGCGCGCAGCAGCCACCAGCCGTCGGGCGTGTCCACCCGCACGCCCATGGCGGGATCGAACGCCTCGCCGCGTCGCCCCAGCCGCTCGGCCGCCGCGCGCACGACTCCGGCGGCGTCCGCGCAGGCGATGCGCAACTCCGGCGTCGCCACGCTCGCCGGCAGGCTGCGGCGGAAGGCGCTCAGCGGCGCGCCATAGCCCGCCAGGGCGCGCAGAGTGCGGACCGCCGCGTAGAGCGCGTCGTCCGTGCCGTCCCACTCGTCGCAGAAGAACAGGTGGCCGCTGAGCTCCCCGCCCAGCAGCGCGCCTTCGCGCCGCATGGCCTCGCGCACCAACACATAACCGGACGGCGACATCACCGGGCGCCCGCCCGCTCTCGCCACGCCTGAAAACAGCGCGCCGCTGGATTTCACGTCCGCGACGATCGCCGCTGCGGGCCGGCGCTTGAGCAGGTCGCGGGCGAGGAACAGGAGCAATTGGTCGGCCCAGAGAATGTCGCCGCTGGCGTCCACCACGCCGATGCGGTCGCCGTCGCCGTCGAACGCAAAGCCGACGTCGCAGGAATGGGCGCGCACCGCGGCCTGCAAGTCCCGCAGGTTCTCGGCCAGCGCGGGGTCCGGGTGATGGCTCGGGAAGCCGCCGTCCACGCTGGTGTTCAGGAGGACGTGCCGCCCCGGCAGCAGGCGGGTGAGGCGCTCCACGGCGGGCCCGGTGGCGCCGTTTCCGCAATCCCACGCGACCGACATTTCCCCCAGTCCGCGCCCACCCTCCGCGAGCGCGTCCACGTAGGCGTCGAAGATGTGAGCCGGACGGGCGCGGCCCCCGGGCGCCGGCGAGCCCGGCAGGGCGACCAGCGCCTTCAGCGCCTCCCCGTGGATTCGCTCGCACCCCAGCAGAACCTTCAGGCCGTTTTCGTCGGCGGGATTGTGGGAGGCGGTCACCATCACGCCCCCGTCGAGGCTGTGCTGGCGCACCGCGAAGCCCAGCATGGGGGTGGGGCCGAGCCCGAGCAATTCCACGTGAAGCCCGCCGCGCACGAGGCCGGCGACCAGCCCCGCCTCCAGCGCGGGCGAGCTGAGGCGCCCGTCGCGCGCCACCCCTATGCGGCTGCGCCCCCTCTGGCGCGCCAGCGTGGCGTAGCTGAGCCCCAGCGCCTCGAAGCTCGCTGGCGTGAGGTGCTGGCCGGCGCGTCCGCGAATGTCATAGGCGCGGATGGCGTCCGGGTGAATCAGCGAGAGTTCGGGCGAAGACATCTGCGCAGGCGCGCGGTTGAGCATCCTTGGCGGACTCCGGTCATAAGCTCCCGAAGCCTGACGCCGCGCGCCGACGTTTGTTCCTTCGCCCCCTCCCGCCTATTGGGGCTCGATCTTGGCGATCTTCACGTAGGTCGCCCAGTTCTTCATGTCCTTGGCGAGCATGTCTTTGAGCAGGGCCGAATTGCCCGGCAGCGGGTCGGAGCCGGTGCCTTCAAGGAACTTCACCGTGTCGGGCTCGACGGCGATCTTGTTGCAGAGCGCTTCCAGCTGGTCGCAGATGTCCTTTGGCGTTTTCGCCGGCACGTGGACCGACCACCAGGTCTGGATGTCGAGGCCGGGAATGCCGACCTCCTCCGAGCCGGGAATGTTGGGCAGCGATTGCAGGCGCTTGGCCGAGGTCATGCACAGCGCGCGCGCCTTGCCGGACGAGAGATAGGCCGCGCTGCTGCCGATATCGATGTGGCAGAAGGCGAGCTGGCCGTTCTGCAGGTCGCTGAACATCGTGTTCTGCTCGCGGTACTTCACTTCCACCGTCTCAAGCCCGAAGGCGGCCTTGTAGAGCTCGCTCGACACGAGGCCGGGATTGGCGATGGAGCCGTAGCTGGCCTTGGAGCCCTGCTTCTTCAGATGGTCGGTCAGGTCGGCCACGGTCTTGAACGGGCTGTCGCCGGCGACGAACATCGCGAAGGCGGACGTGTTCAGCGTCGTGATGTGCTCGAAATCGTTGACGGGGTCGAACGGCAGCTTCTTGAACAGGTGCGGCACGGCCGCCAGCACCGAGAAGCCGGGGGCGATGTAGATCGTGTTGCCGTCGGGCTTGGAGCGCGCCACCGTTTCGGTCGCGATGTTGCCGAAGGCGCCCGGCTTGTTCTCCACGATGACGGACTTGCCCGTCGCCTCCGTGAGCTTCTTGGCGTACCAGCGCACCTTGATGTCCGCGCCCGTCCCGGCGGGGAACGGGCAGATGGAGCGCACGAGGCCGGTGGGCCATTCGGCGGCGCCGGCCGAGCCCGGAATCCAGAGCGCGGGGGCGGCGAGAGACGAGCCCACGAAGCTGCGGCGCGAGATCATGATGTTTCCTCCGGTCAAACGCCGGCTCGCCCGGCTTGTGGCGCGCACATTGAAGTCATTCCGGAGGCGAGGCAAGACATGAGCGAGCAGCGGGGATTTGCAATCGGACCCCGAATTATGAGAATTGGCGACGAGGCGCGCCGCAGCCGCGCCGTCCGACCGCCTGAGGGAACGACCATGAGCATCATCGCGCGCATCGCGAACCGGAACGGAGGCCTCCTGGCCGCCGCCCTCCTGGGGCTGGCTCCGGCCCCGGGCTCCGCGCAGGCGCAAACGGCGCCTCTCAAGGAAATCACCATCAACGTCGGCTTCGGCGCCGGCGGCGTCTACCACACAATGTCGATGCTGCTGTCGCGCCACCTGGGCAAGTTCATGCCCGGCCAGCCGCCCGTGGTGGTGAAGACGATGCCGGGCGCGGGCAGCATCCTGGCGGCCAATTATCTCTACAACGTCGCCCCCAAGGACGGCTCGGCCCTCGGCTCCATTGGCGGCGGGACGATTCTCGAACCGCTGTTCCGCAACGCGGAGGCCAAATACGATCCTGCGAAGTTCAACTGGATCGGCACGACGTCCTCGGAAACCTACACGTGCGTGGGCTGGCGCGCCTCTCCCATCGAGAAGATCACGGACGCCACCCAGCGCGAGATGGTCGCCGGCTCCACGGGGCGCGGCTCGCGCACCTATACATACGCGAGCGCGCTGAACGACTTACTGGGCACCAGGATCAAGATCGTCACCGGCTATCGCGGCATGACGGACATTCACCTCGCCATGGAGCGCGGCGAACTCGATAGCGTCTGCGGCTGGGGATACAGCTCCATCTTCAGCCAGAAGCCGGACTGGATCCGCGACAACAAGATCCGCATCCTGCTGCAGTTCGGATACGCCAAGAACCCCGACATTCCGGACGTGCCGCTCGTGCTCGACGTCCTGCAGAACGACCGCGACCGCGCCGCCATGCGCCTCATGGTGCTGGACGCGCTGATCGCCTGGCCGCTCGTTGCGCCGCCCGGCGTCCCGGCGGAGCGCGTGGCGGAATTGCGCAAGGCCTATGATACCGCCCTGAAGGAGCCGGCGTTGCTGGCGGAGGCCAAGCAATTGCAGCTCGTGATCGCGCCCGTCTCCGGCGAGGAGATCGCCAAGGCCGTCGCGGAGACGATGGCGACCCCTCGGGACGTGGTGGACCACGCGCGCAAGCTGTCCGGGCTGGATTGAGCGAAGGTTAGCGAAGCTAACGAATCGGAACTGCGACGCGAGCCGGAGCGTTCTTCGCGCGACGCCTTCCAGCAGGAGGGCTCTCGTAGAAGGGGAACGTTCATGTTCAAGCGAACACTCGTCACCAGCGCGGCGGCGGCCGCCATCATCGCCGCCGCAGGCCTTGCGTACGCGCAGGCGCCTTCCGGCCAGAGCGGTTCACAAGGCATGGGGAGCGAGCGCTCCACCGGTCAGGCGCCGGGGCTGCAGAACCGCACGTCGCCCCCTCCGGGCGCGGGCCAGGGCAGCGAGCGGTCGCAGGAACGCACGACGGGTCAGACCACTGAATCCACGACCGGATCGAAGCCGGGCGACAAGCCGTCCACCGCGCAGTCCGGCGACAAGCCGGGCGACAAGCCTTCGAGCAGCGCTCAGTCAGGCTCCAAGCCCGGAGACAAGCCCGGCGATAAGCCCTCGAGCGCCCAGACGGGCTCCAAGCCTGGCGACAAGCCTTCGAGCGCCCAGACGGGCGCCGACAAGCCCGGCTCGTCGACCGCGGGCACGACCGGCAGCACCGGCGGCTCGGCCAACGTGACGACCGAGCAGCAGAAGCGGCTCAGCAGCGCGGTGCACAACGTGCAGATCCGCGAAACCTCGAACGTCAATGTGTCAATTTCGGTCGGCACCGTGCTGCCTTCGACCATCGAGCTGGTCGCGGTGCCCGCGCCGATCATCGAGATCGTGCCGGCCTTCCGCAGCTATCGCGCGATCCGCGTCGGCGGCCGCATTCTCATCGTCGAGCCGGACACGCGCCGCATCGTCTACATCATCAACGTGTAATCCACGCGATGAACGGACACGGAAAGGGGCCGGGAAACCGGCCCCTTTTTCATTTGGTCGCAGAGGTGACGAGGTCCGAAACGGGCGCGTGGGTGTAAACCCACGTCTCCGTGAGCTTCGCGCCGTTGAGGGTGACGCTCGCGAACACGTCCGACGTTTCGCCGGGCTCGAACGCCACGTCCACCACGGCGCGCAATCCCTGGAGGGGCTTGTGGCCCGTCAGCGAGGTGCGCAGCACCCTGCCTCGCGAGGCGGACGCCTCCAGCACGAGGCCGGAGGGATCGGGCGCATAATAGGCGAGATCGCCGCCGGTGAAATCCACGATGAAGCGCCGCACCAGCCATGCGCCCTCCAGCCGCAGCGTGTTGAACGTGGATTGCGCGCGCCCCAGGGAATGCAGGCTTTCGCCGCCCTCCAGCGTCGTCAGGCGATAGCGCCAGGCGGCGCGCTGGCCGGCCATGAGGGGGTCGCGCGGCTTCCAGAAGGCCACGATGTTGTCGTCCATCTCGCTCGGCCCGGGCAGTTCGACAAGCGTCGTCGCCCCCGGACCCCAGTCGCCGACCGGCTCGACCCAATAGCTCGGGCGCGCGTGGTAATCGGCCTCGGTGTCCTGATAGAGCGAGAACCGCCGCTCGCGCTGCAACAGCCCGAAGCCCTTGGGCGACTGGTCGAAGAAGCTCGCGGTGCTGGGGGCCGTGACATTGCGCAGCGGGCGGAACAGCCATTGGCCCGCGCCGTTGTGAGCCAGCAGCGAATCGGAATCGTGCACTTCCATGCGGAAGTCGTCTTCCAGGCGCCTGTCGTTCGCGCCCGTGAAATACATGGAGGTGAGCGGCGCGACGCCGAGCCGGGACGTCGGCTTTCGGGCGAAGAGCGTCGCGCTGACATCCAGCGCCGTCGTCGCGCCTGCGGTGAGCACGAACCGGTAGGCGCCCGTCACGGACGGGCTGTCGAGCAGCGCATGAATGACGATGTCGGGACCCGGCGCCGCCTGCGCCTCCACCCAGAACTCGCGAAAGCGTGGGAATTCCTCAGGCTGCGCAGGGTCGCCCGAGCCGATGGCGAGCCCGCGCGCCGAGGCGCCATAGCGCTGGCCGCGGCCGATAAAACGAAAATAGCTCGCGCCCAGAAACGAGATCACCTCGTCCTGCTTGCCGCGCTCGTTCAGCGGATAGACGAGCTTGAACCCTGCGAACCCCACGTCCTGCGCCACGTCGCCGACGCCGCTGCGGCCGAACTCGTAGAAGCGCCGGTCGTACTGCAAGGGGGCGACTGCGCCCTCCCGCACCACGTTGATGCGCACCGGATGCTTGAAGAACCCGCCGGGATGGTAGAGCTGCATCTGCCAGGGCTCAGGCCCTGCGCCCAGCGTGACGTTCGCCTCCTTGCGGAAGCGGATCTCGCGGTAGTCGTCGTAACTCAGGTCCGCCATCGCGGGCGGCAGGTCGTGCGCGGGCTCGATGTACTCCTGCGCCGCGAGACGCTCCGCCGCCTCGATCACCTGCGCGTGGTCGAACGCAGGCGCGCCCTGCGGGGCCGCCGACGCGCCCGCATGCCAGACACATGCAACGAAAAGACAGCCGGCAAGCCTGAACGCTGGCGCGGCCGAGCGAAAGAAATCTGGGATTGGTGTCACGCCCTCGCCTATCGGCACGCGTTGCTGAGTGGAATGGAACGGCTCGACCTTTGCTCCGGTTCCGCATCAGTTTCGCCGCGACCCGCCCTTTGCGATTGACGCGGCGGGCCGCGTCGGCTTGAACAGGCGCCGGCGCCACGCGGCGCGCAGAGGGGATGGCATCGTGGCGACAGTATCGGGCGAACCTGCGGACAAGCTCTCGGTCTCGCGCAGCGAGCTGCGCGTGTTCCAGAGCCGCCGCCGCGGCATGATCGCGCTGCTGACGCTGCTTTCGATTCCGGCGATTCTCGTCACCGGCCCGCTGGCGCCGCGCGCGAGCCTTGGGGGCATGGCGATCTTCGCCCTGGCGCTGGTGTGCCTGTCGCTGGCCGTGCTCATCCGCACGTGGGCTTCCATCTACGTGGGCGGCCGCAAGGGCCGCGAACTCGTGACGGCGGGGCCGTACTCGCTCGTGCGCAACCCGCTTTACGTGGGCTCGTTCTTCGGCTCGTTCGGCGTCGGCCTGGGCTTTGGCTCGGTCACGCTGGGGCTGCTGCTCACCGTGCTGTCGTATCTCGTGTTCGACTGGCTGGTGAAGCGCGAGGAAGCGCGGTTGCGCGAGGAGTTCACCCCTGCGGTGTTCGACGCCTACACCAGCCGGGTGCACCGCTGGATTCCCGCCATGAAGGCGCTGCCGGTCGTGGAGCGCATGGAGGTGGACGGCGCGACGGTGATGCGCACGCTGTTTCAGGCGCTGCTGTTCTTCGCCGGCCTGGTGCTGGCCTACGGGCTCGAGCTCGCCCGCCTGCAGGGCTGGATCGCGCCCCTGATCCGCCTGCCCTGAGGCTTATTGCGGATTGCTGCCGGCGTTGTGCTCCTTGAGCACGCGCCCGTCCGCGTCGATCTCCTGCAATCGCACTTCGTAGCCCCACAGCATGGCGATGTGGCGCAGCACGCTGCGCGCCTCGCTCTCGGCCAGGAGCGCGCCGTCCTGCACCTTGTGATTGAGGATGAGCCGCCGGTCGCCCGCAAGGTCCACCGCCGCGACCTCGATCTGAGGATCGCTGTAGGCGACGTCGTAGGAACGCCCGAGCGCCGCGCGCACACGCCGATAGCCGCGCTCGTTGTGGATAGCCTCCACCAGCAAGGTCGGCTCGCCGGGATCGTCCAGCAGGTTGAACAGCCGGAACTGGCGGATGACCTTGGGCGAGAGGTATTGCAGGACGAAGCTTTCGTCGCGGAAATTGGCCCAGATGTCGCGCAGCGCCCCCATGGGATCGCCGCAGCCCGCGATGTCCGGCAGCCAAATGCGGTCCTCGTCGTCCGGCTTCAGGCAGGCGCGCTCGAGATCCTGCATCATGGCGAAGCCGAGCGCATAGGGGTTCATGCCGCTGTAATGCGGGTCCTCGAACGTGGGTTGCGTGATGACGTTGGTGTGCGAGGCCAGGAACTCGAGATAGGCGCCGTCGGTGATGCGCCCCTGCTCGTGCAGCTTGTTCATGATCGTGTAGTGCACGAAGGTCGCCGTGCCCTCGTTCATCACCTTGGTGAGGCGCTGCGGATAGAAATACTGCGCCATCAGGCGCACGATGCGCAGGATTTCGCGCTGCCATGGGGCGAGCTTGGGGGCGTTCTTCTCGAAGAAATAGAGCAGGTTTTCCTGCGGCAGCTCCAACAGCTTGCGCAGCAGCGTCTCGTCCTCGCGCGCGGGCTGGGGCGCGGCGCCCCGGGGGAGCGTGCGCCACAGCTCGTTGTGGATGCGCTCGTCGTTCATGCGTCGCTCGCGCTGGCGCGCTTCCTCGGTCTTCAGGTCCGGGCGCCTGCGCCGGGGCGAGGAATTCACCCCCTGCCCCATGAGCGCGTGCGCGGCGTCGAGCACGCGCTCGACCGCGCTCACCCCATAGCGGTCCTCGCAGGAGGCGATGTAGCTGCGGGCGAACACGAGATAATCGAGAATGCCCGCCGGGTCCGTCCAGTCCTTGAACGTGTAGTTGTTGCGGAAGAAGTGGTTGTGCCCGAAGGCCGCGTGCGCGATCACGAGGGTCTGCATCGTCATCGTGTTCCCCTCCATGATGTAGGAGATGCACGGGCTGGAATTGATGACGATCTCGTAGGCGAGCCCCGACAGGCCCTTGCGGTAGAATTGTTCGTGCTGGACGAAGCGCTTGCCGAACGACCAGTGCGGGTAAAAAATCGGCATGCCGGTCGACGCGTAGGCGTCGAGCATCTGCTCGGCCGTGATGACCTCGATCTGGTTGGGATAGACGCTGAGCCCCAGGTCCCCCACGGCAATCTTCTCGATCACGTCATGGGCGCGCTGCACCGTGTCGAAGTTCCAGTCGGCTCCCTCGTAAAGCAGCTGGCTCATGCGCCCGCCCCCTCCTGCTGGCGCGCAAAGAGTTCGCGGAACACCGGGAAGATGTCGGCGCGCGTGGAGACGCGCCGCATGGCGGGCGCGTCCTCGCCCAGGTTCTCGTAGGCCTTCCAGACCGACGACATGGCGGTTTCGCGATCTGGCTCCGATACTTCGATGTACGCGAAGTACTGGCAGATGGGCAGGATCGCCTCGCTCAGCAGCGCGATGGCTTCCGGATTGTCGGCGCGCTCGTTGTCGCCGTCCGACGCCTGCGCGGCGTAGATGTTCCACGCGTCGATGGGGTAACGCTCGGCGGCGATGCGGGCCATTTCCTTCAGCGCGGTGGAGACGCGGGTGCCGCCGGTCTCGCGGCTGTGGAAGAACGTGTCCTCGTCCACCTCCTTGGCTTCGTCCGTGTGCCGGATGAAGACGATCTCCACCTGCTCGTAGCGCTTGTTGAGGAACACGTAGAGCAACATGAAGAAGCGCTTCGCGAGGTCCTTCATGTGCTCCGTCATGGAGCCGGAGACGTCCATGAGGCAGAACATCACCGCCTGCGCCACGGGCCTTGGCTGCGGCTCGAACCGGCGGAAGCGGATGTCGATGGGGTCGATGTAGGGAATGCCCCGCGAGCGCCCGCGCATCTGGTCGAGCCTCTGGCGAAGCGCCGCGATCTCGTCCGCGCTGACGCCGTCGCGCTCGGCGCGCTCCAGCTCGTCCTCAAGCGCGCGCACGTCTTCGGAGCTTGGCCGGTTCAGTGCGGTGCGGCGCGCGAGCGCGTTGCGCATGGTGCGCAGCACCGCCAGATTGGCCGGCGATCCGCTGGACGCGTAGCCCGCGCGGCGGATGCCCTGCGACTTCATCACCGCAAGGCGGCGGCGTTCCAGATGCGGAAGTTCGAGGTCTTCGAGGAAGAAGTCGAGAAACTCTTCGGCGGACAGGACGATGCTGAACTGGTCCTCGCCCTCGCCCTGCCCGGCCTGCGAGCCCTGCCCGCGGCCGCCGCCCCCGCCGGGACGCGCCAGGCGGTCGCCTTCCAGGAACTCCCGGTTTCCAGGCAGAACGTGCCCGCGCTTGCCGGCCGCGCCGCGATGGAAATGGGGCTCCTCGATGCCCGACGCCGGGATCACCACGGCGCCGCCGCCGTCCACCTCGCGGATGTTGCGGTCGGCGGAGGCGTCGCTGACGGCCTTGCGGATGATCGCGCGCGCCCGCCGCAGGAAGCGCTGGCGGTTCGGCAGGCTCTTGCCCGAAGGGTTGAGCCTCTTGTCGATGAGTTGCACCGCAGCCCCTCTCGCTCAGGCGGTTCGCAGCGTCACGCGGCTCGCCGCATCAGGCTGATTGCCTCACACGCATGTACCATTCGACGAGGCGGCGAACCTGCCGCTCCGTATAGCCGCGCGCCATCATGCGCGAGACGAAATCCGCATGCTTCTTCTCGGCTTCCGTGTCCTTCTTCGACCCGAAGCTGATGACCGGCAGCAGGTCTTCGACCTGGCTGAACATGCGCCGCTCGATGACGTCGCGGATCTTCTGGTAGCTGGTCCAGGACGGGTTCTTGCCCGCGTTGCCTGCGCGCGAGCGCAGCGCGAACTTCACCACCTCGTTGCGGAAGTCGCGCGGATTGGCGATGCCCGCCGGCTTCTCGATCTTGGTGAGTTCCTGATTGAGAAGCTCGCGGTCCAGCAATTGCCCCGTGTCAGGGTCCTTGAAGTCCTGGTCCTCGACCCATGCGTCCGCATAGTCGACGTAGCGGTCGAACAGGTTCTGCCCATAGTCGTGATAGGATTCCAGATACGCCTTCTGGATCTCGTGGCCGATGAACTCCGCATAGCGCGGCGCCAGATCGGCCTTGATGTATTCCAGCAGCCGCTTCTCGGATTCGGGCGCGAACTGCTCGCGGCGGATCGCCTGCTCCAGCACGTACATGAGATGCACGGGATCGGCCGCGACCTCGATGGAATCGTGGTTGAAGGTCGCCGCCAGAACCTTGAAGGCGAAGCGGGTCGAAATGCCGTCCATGCCCTCATCGGGGCCTGCGGCGTCTCGATACTCCTGGAGCGAGCGTGCGCGCGGGTCCGTCTCGCGCAGGCTCTCGCCGTCATAGACGCGCAACTTGGAGAACATGGTGGAGTTCTCGTGCGGGCGCAGCCGCGACATCACCGAGAAGCGCGCCAGCATCTCGAGAGTGGCGGGCGCGCAGGGCGCCTCCGAGAGTTCCGACGTGCGGATGAGCTTCTCGTAGATGCGCTGCTCCTCCGTGGAGCGCAGGCAGTACGGCACCTTGATGAGGTAGATGCGGTCGATGAACGCTTCGTTGTTCTTGTTGGACTTGAAGGTCTGCCACTCCGCCTCGTTCGAATGGGCGAGGATGACGCCGGAAAACGGAATCGAACCGATGTTCTCGGTCCCGATGTAATTGCCCTCCTGGGTCGCCGTCAGCAGCGGATGCAGCATCTTGATCGGCGCCTTGAACATCTCGACGAATTCGAGAATGCCCTGGTTGGCCCGGTTCAGGCCGCCCGAATACGAGTAGGCGTCGGGGTCGTTCTGCGCGAGGGCCTCGAGCTTGCGAATGTCCACCTTGCCGACGAGCGAGGAGATGTCCTGGTTGTTCTCGTCGCCCGGCTCGGTCTTGGCCACGCCGATCTGCCGCAGGCGCGAGGGCGACAGCTTCACGACGCTGAACTTCGTGAGGTCGCCCTTGAACTCGTCGAGCCGCTTGAGGCACCAGGGGCTCATCAGTCCGGTGAGGCGGCGGCGCGGAATGTTGTATTGCGCCTCAAGCTCCTCGCCCATGGTTTCGGGATCAAAGAGACAGAGCGGACTTTCGAACACGGGGCTGAGCTCATCCCCCGCCTTCAGCACATAGATGGGGTTCACCTCCATCAGCGCCTTCAGCCGCTCGGCGAGGGAGGACTTGCCGCCCCCGACCGGGCCCAGCAGGTAGAGGATCTGCTTGCGCTCCTCCAGTCCCTGCGCGGCGTGGCGGAAGAACGAGACGATGCGCTCCACCGTCTCCTCCATGCCGTAGAATTCGGCGAAGGCCGGATAGGTGCGAATGGTGCGGTTCATGAAGATACGGCCAAGGCGCGCGTCCTTGGCGGTGTCGATGACGACGGGTTCGCCGATGGCGGAGAGCAGCCGTTCGTGGGGTCCGGCGTAGCAGCCGGAATCCGTCCGGCAGGCCTCCAGATAATCCGAGATCGTCATCTCGGTGGTGCGGCGCCGGTCGTAGACGCTGGAGTATCGGGTCAGGAGATCTGTGGCCGGTGTCATGGGTCCCTTCCAGGTTCCACTTGTGTCCGCTATGCCAAGCTCGCTTACCTAGGTCTCACCAGAGGTCTCTCGCCAGAATCTCCGTCGCCCCGTTCAGTCTGGGGCTTTGCTAGGCTCTGGTTCAACGCTGAGACCAACGCCAAAGTTTCTTGAAGTGCTGACAAAAAGGCTAGAAGCGGCGACTGGCCAGCTCCCCATCACACTGAAATAACGCGGGTTCCGCCCCGGGGTCATTCAATCTGCGCGTGAATTGCAACTGTTTTGTGTACATAGGCTGACACAATCCGGGCAAGCCCGCCAGCGCCGCCCGCTCGACATAAGGTCGCAGGCGGGCTTGTCCCCAGGTATCGCGGCTCAACAGGCATCGCGGCGGGCTTTACAAAAAAGCCCGCGAACCCCGGAGGTCACAAGAGCCCTTGCGTGCGCGCGAGCATATAGAGGGCCACCGCGACCACGAGCGACCCGAACACAATGTCGAGAGCGCCCTTTCGCACCGAGAGCCGCGCCGCCGCCCGTGTCCCCACGAGTCCGCCCACGAGGCCTCCGGCCACGAAGGCGGCCGCCAGCGGCCAATCCACCAGCCCGGACGCGGCGTAGTTCGCCGCCGTCGTCGCCCCGAAGGCCGTCACGGCCAGCAGCGACGAGCCGACCGCGTAGAGCGTGGGCATTCCGGTCGCCAGCACCAGGCCGGGAACGATCAGGAACCCGCCGCCGACGCCGAAGAAACCCGACAGCGCCCCCGCCCCGAGGCCAAGCCCGACCAGCGCAAGCGCATTGTCGCGCGACAGCCGCACGTTCGGCTTGCCCTCATGGCCGCGCTTCAACACGGTCACGAGGCCAATCCCCAACATCAGCAGGGCGAAAAGGCCAAGCAGGCTCGCGCCGTTCATCAGTTTGCCGAGGCTTGAGCCCCCGTAGGCGCCCACGACGCCCGCGGCGGCGAACACGCTGGCGCAGCGCCATTTCACGTTGCCTGCGCGGGCGTGTGTCGCAAGATTGGCGGCCGCGCTCACCGCAACCGCGACTGCGCTCGTGCCAATCGCCACATGAGGGTTGGCCACCCCGACGAGGTAAACCAGCAAAGGCACGGCGAGGATCGATCCGCCACCGCCCACCAGACCGAGCGTCAAGCCGACCAGCGTGCCCGACCCGAAGCCGAGCCCGCCCTGCGCGAGCGTCAAATCCATGATTCTGATCCCGATCTGGTCTCGGACGCGTTACCTGGCCACGGGCGCGCTGGCCGCCCGATTCCATGGCGCGAGCATGAGCAGGCGCGCCATGCCGCAAAAGCCGGTGGCTCCCGCGAACGTGAGCCCTGCGCCCACAAAAGCCGGAATGGCAAAAAATCCGGGGGACACCGTCAGGCCCAGCAGGGTGCCGACGAACACCAGACCGCCGGCCACGATCTGCACCTGCCGCATCAGCTCCAGCGGCTGGCTCTTGTCCTGCGCAACCGGGTGACCGGCCTTCTTCAGGGCGTCGAGCCCGCCTTCTAGCACATAGGCTTCGCACGCGTCGCCAACCTTGGCTGCCAGACGCGGGGCATGAGCCGCCGTGCGGGCGCCGCTGCGGCAGTGGAAAATCACCTGCTTGCCTGCGTGGGCCGCAAGATCAGCCTCGTCGAGCTTCGACAACGGGAGATGATACGCGCCCGGCGCGCGTTCGCGCGCATGTTCGTCGGCCTCTCGAACGTCCACCAGGACGGCCCCCTGGGCGAGAAGCACCTTGGCTTTTTCGGCGGAAATCGTGGGAAGCGACATGACGGGCCCTCGTGCGTTGAACTGGAACGGCGTGTTCCAAAAATAAGATATTGCTAATTTAGATGATCTGCACATATTTGCAAGAGGCGATCACCGGACGCGACCGCCCGAAAGAGGAGAGCGACCATGGCCCCAACGACCCCCACCACGCGCGGACCGGACATCCGGGCCTTTTTCGACGAGCCCACCAACACCGTGAGCTATCTCGTGGGCGATCCGCGGACCCGGAAAGCGGCGATCATCGACCCGGTGCTCGACTACGATCACAATTCAGGGGTCGTTGACACGCGTTCCGTCGAGGACGCCCTCAAGGTGGCGGACGAGGCCGGCTACACGGTGGAATGGGCGCTCGAAACCCACGCGCACGCCGACCACCTCTCCGCCGCGCCCTTCATTAAAGCGAAGACCGGGGCGCGCATCGGCATCGGCGAGCACATCAAGGACGTGCAACGGATTTTCCGGCCCATCTTCAACGCAAGCGACCTGAAAACCGACGGCAGCGATTTCGACCATCTTTTCACCGACGGCGAGCGCTTTCAGATCGGCGATCTCACGGTCGAGGTCCTGTACACGCCCGGCCATACGCCCGCCGACGTGTCCTACAAGGTCGCAGACGCGGTCTTCGTCGGCGATACGCTTTTCATGCCGGACTACGGAACGGCCCGGGCGGATTTTCCGGGCGGCGACGCACACCAATTGTTTCGCTCGATCAAGCGGCTGATGGCGCTTCCGCCGGAGACGCGACTGTTCATGTGCCACGACTACAAGGCGCCCGGACGCGACTCGTTCGCTTGGGAGACCACGGTGGCGGAGGAAAAGCGCGCCAACGTGCATGCCCACGATGGGGTGAGCGAGGACGCGTTCGTCGCGCTGCGCAGCGCCCGCGACGCCACCCTCTCTGCGCCCCGCCTCCTGCTGCCGTCGATCCAGGTCAACATCCGCGCAGGCAAGTTTCCGCCGGCCGAAGCCAATGGAGTGCGCTACCTCACGATCCCCGTGAAGCTGAAAGGCGGCGCCGCGAACCTCTGACGTCAACCGACCGCGTAGACGTCGCCTGAGTTCGCCGACTCAGGCACGCTCTCCAACCAGGCTTCCATCTCGGCCGCCGGGATCGCTTGCGGGAACTCGAGAGCGTGCGTTTCTCCGACCGACACGTTGAAACGCCGGTATCCGAGCTCCACGCAACGATGGAGGCACGCGAGCGCCTCGGCGCGTTGAATCGTGGTGAATTCGTACGACAGCGCCGGGGGCTTCCAAGAGAGTCCGGCGAGCACGTCCCGCTCGAATCCCTCGACGTCGATCTTGACGAAGGAGGGCCGGCCATACCGGGCGATGAGGTCGTCGAGGCTCACCATGGGCGCCTCGATCGTCCGGTCCCACGTCTGCCCTTCCCAGCCCTTCGCGCCGTCGGCGGCGGCGACAAAGGCTGGGGAAAGCGTGGAGACGATCGGATTCTCAGAATTCACTTTAAGACGCGCAGTGCCGCCACTGGCGCCGCAGGCTGCCCGCAGAACCTGAACGTCGCCCCGTAACCCATACAAAAGACGCACGAATTTCGCTGCGAGCGGCTGCGGCTCGAGCGCCACGACCCGTGCGCCGAGCCGGCGGAAACTCGCCGTGCGATGCCCGATGTGCGCGCCGATGTCAAACACGAGATCGCCCGGCTTGATGAAGGACGCATACAGGGCGTCCATCACCCGGTCCTGCTGCGGATTGCTGTGGTAGATCCGCCAGGACCGCAAAAGCGCCCGGCAATCGGTCCAGAGGCCCATGTTTACTCCAGGGAAATATGACTCAAGGGAAGCGAAGCGCCCGTCGCGCCGCCTTCATCGGCAGAACCTAGCGCGGAACAACGCAAAAAGCCCGCACCGGGGTGAACCGGATGCGGGCTTCTTGAAGACATAACATCGTATGTTGAGGACATTCCACGTGTTTTGCAGGCCTGGCGGCGACCTACTCTCCCAGGTCTTGAGACATAGTACCATTGGCGCTGGAGCGTTTGACGGCCGAGTT